>DMYK01000206.1 GCA_003483675.1 Microcoleaceae cyanobacterium UBA11344 | reverse complement strand
GTGATTTTGTAATAGTAGGCAATTGCCAGATTATATTGAGTCATTGCCCAATATTTGGGAAAATCGGCACGAGTGAAGATGGTAAAAGCTAATTCGTAACCAATAATTGCGATGTCTAGGTTACTAGCCCTGTTGCCTAAAGGGAATTGCTGAATTAAATTGCTGAACTTGACAAAAACTCCTGCAATATTTCGAGTTTGTTCTGGTGCGGCTTGGGAGAGAATGTTGTTAGCCCAGTTTTGGTATTGTGCAACTAAGGTTCGATTGAGTTTGTCTTGGTTAGCCGCCAGGATGGGATAGATGATTTTTGCATCACCATTGCTGTCTGAGGTGGCTTGCCATACTTCATCCAAAAAGGTGATATATTCTTGATTGTCTTGCTGGTGTTGTTGGTTCATGTTTTTTTGGTAGGTTTGTGTGTCTATTGTGAATGAGTTTTTTTTTGAACCGCAGAGGGCGCAGAGGGCGCAGAGGAGTTTTTTAGGGTGGGAGTGAGGGGGGAGAATTATTGGGTTTTACAAACTTTGTCTTTAATCTCCTCTAAATTAACATAAGAATCTGCTACATCAATCAACGCCTCGCTCGTCATTGACCTTAAACTCACGACTTCTACCCTGGCACTTTGAGCGCTTACTTGATGCAGCGCGCAAGCTAAGTCTCCATCGCCACTCACTAAAACAACTGTGTCATATTGCCCAGCTAAGCTAACAATATCCATTGCCATTTCTACATCCAAATTTGCTTTTTTTGATCCATCGGGCCGCTGCAACACTGGTTTAGAAACCACGCGGAACCCGTGATGTCGCAACCACAAGAAAAAGCCTCGCTGTTTCTCATCCGTCGCCTCTGCTCCCGTATAGTAAATAGCCCGAAATAAGGTATCTTTTCCGACTAACAGCGCCAGCAATTTTGTATAATCTATTCTAATCCCCAATTCCTGAATTGCATAGAACAAATTAGCGCCATCAATAAAGATAGCCACTCGCCCCCGACCTTTTTTAGTGGGTGCGGATGTTGATTTTTGTATGGCTGCTAACTGCTGTTGCACTTGCTCTAATTCTAGATCGCGATCGCCCAATTCTTCCAGGCGATCGTCCAAATCAGTTACCCACTGTTGTAATTGCGTAATTTGCTGCTGCAACTGTGCTTTTTCTAAGGTCAAAATTCGTTCTTGAACCGAACCGATTTCTATCGCATCCAGCCGATTTTCCCTTGTGCTAACCGCCGCTATTTCTGCTGTCGTAGTCGCCAAACGCTGCTGCAAAACTTCCTCAAAACGGCGGCGGTTAATTAAACTCAACCCGCAGCACAAAGATAGGGGAATTGCCAGCATTGTCTGTTGGGAAACCGCGATCGCCCCGGCGGCCAAAGTTCCCCAAAACGCCGTCTGTTCCGCTATTTTGAGCTCCTGGGAGCCGATCGCCCGTAACAACTTTTTACCCCAAAATTCATTTTCCGCCAGTTGTAGCCCCTCTGAAGGCGCGGTAACAGGCGATCGGCGAAGTGCGATGGAATTAGTCATTTTTCACAATCCTAATTAGTAGTTATGATATTTAATCGACTGGGCAGAGAACTTTTATGCAAAAATATTCATATCCAGGCGATCGATTTCTGTTATTTGCCCCGGATGGAGTTTTGGGACATTCGCACTAATCGGCGGCGGGGATCAGAGATGGCGATCGCCCGGTGCAGCTACAGCAGCAGTTGTCTTCGGTTCTCAAGTTGATTTACTGCTAATCAAATTGGCAACTAGGAGCGAAATCAAGGCAGTCTCTGAGACTGTAAATGGCTTTTGCATAACTGACTCCTACTTCAACAGGGGTGTGGTGTAAAGAAGCTTGAGGTTTGGCTTCCCTCTGTTTAAATATCGGGAGTATTGGGAGTTTTTTATGCCAAGGCGGTTGCTATCACAGCTTTTTTGCCAATAATGGGCGATCGCCCCCTGCGATTTTTCCGGCTATCATCGACAAAAATCTTTGTAGATCGTAGTTACCTAAGTAAATACTGGCGAGCTTGACTCAATTTTTATACAAAACAGTATAATGGGTAACACCCCTCCTAGGAACAAGTGGGCAAAAGAGGCGTCGCAGCAATATTAGATGCTGTTACCTACTGGTTGGCGTTTTGAGACGAGGAAGCGAATAAGTGCAACGAAGCGAACGGCGCATTGTTATTGGTGACGTACACGGGCATTACGATGGCTTAATGACCTTGCTAGAGGCACTTGCCATCGGCTCGGACGATCGCGTCTATTTTCTGGGAGATTTAATCGATCGCGGGCCCAAAAGCGCTCAAGTATTAGAATTTGTCAAGGAAAGCTCTTACCAAACTCTGTTGGGCAACCACGAACAACTGATGTTAGAGGCTTTGCCCAACGGCCCGGTGGATGTGCGAGCGTGGCAAGCTTGGCTTTACAGTGGCGGCGAAGCTACAATCGCCAGCTACAGAGATACAGGCATGATGCCGTATAAACACTTAGAGTGGCTGCGATCGCTCCCTACGCACCTCGACTTGGGCGACATCTGGCTAGTCCACGCCGGTGTCGATCCCAAACTCCCCATTCACAAGCAATCCATTGAGCAATTTTGCTGGATTCGTCAAGCATTTCACAGCATATCCAAACCCTATTTTCCGAATAAATTAATTATCACTGGTCACACCATCACCTTTACCTTTGAGGGTGTCAGGCCAGGCGAATTAGTCAGAGGGCAAGGGTGGTTAGATATTGACACCGGCGCTTATCATCCCAAGAGTGGCTGGCTGACAGGACTTGACCTCAGCTACCGCCGAGTTTATCAAGTCAATGTATTTAACCATCAAGTCCGAATTTTGCCCTTTGACGAAGTTGTCAGACAAATTCAACCCCTGGATATTGCTCTACCCAAGCCTGTTTTGAGCGGATGTTTTCCACATCATTTCTGATAGGATAGGTGTGAGTTTTCAGTGAGGGTATTTGTTATTTGTTAGTCGTTATTTGTTGTTGGCAATTAGAAGAACTAATTACTAATTACTAATTACTACTGACTACTGACTTACGATCCCAAAACTGCGGATTTCCTGTCTGTAAGCAGCATTATTCAAGCCATCACCACTAGCGAGAGCGGGGTCCATTGCCTGGGAGATAGCGGCAATCCGATCGGCAGTAGCCGGGTGAGTGCTCAAAATACTCGGAGGTGAAGGTTGGTTGAGCAATTTTTTCATAAAATCAACCATCCCAGATTGAGCGTAGCCTGATCGCCCCATTGTTTGCAATCCCAATTGATCCGCTTCGTATTCAGCTTGACGGCTGCGCGGACGGCGCAAAGCCAATTCTACCCCAATCTGTACTGCCTGAGAACCATCGATCCCCGCCGCCGAAGCCAAACCAGAGGCGATCGCCATTTGACGCATTTGTTTAATCGCGTGGCGAGCACTAATGTGACCGATTTCATGGCCGATCACGCTTGCTAATTGAGCTTCATTGTCCGCCGCCGCCATCAAACCTTTATTTACATACACAAAACCGCCCATTGTGGCAAAAGCATTAATATTGTCGTCGTCAACCACTTGAAAAGTATAGGGAATATTCGGGCGATCGCTCCGCCCGGCCAGTCGCTGACCGATGCGGTTGATGTATACTGTAGCAGCGGGATCGCGGTAAACTTTCAACTCCTTACTCACCAACTGCTGATTAATTTGCCTGCCAACAGTCACCTCTTGGCGATCGGACAAATTCGACAATTGAATAACTTGAATGCCCCGAAAAATCAGTTCTGGCAAAGAGATTGCTTGCATGGGTTGCGGGGAAATCACCCAGATTCCCGCAGCTACAATCAGCGACAAAAACAGATAAATCCCGCGGCCGCAGGTACGCCGACTTGTCAACCAAAATCCCTCTTTGATCACATACAACATGGTAGATACGTGCGATAAATTAGATAAAATTGTAGAAATAATCGGAAAAACCATTAAATCAGCAGACGCAATTTGAGACTACTTAGTTACCATTTTAGCTGGTTGACACTCTTTGATCGCATACTTGCCGCCCAGCCAGCCCCGGGCGATCGCCCTTTCCCAACCGCCCACCGCCCACCGCCCACCGCCCGCTACCTTAAATTGCCCAAGTCTTGTGGATTTTTAGCCGCCAGCATGGTAATCTCTTCTATGGTTTTTAGTGATCCTCCTATCGCTTCTACTTATCCAACGCCTTTAGGGGACGCTGCATAAATTCAGAGTCCTGTTTCATCCGCGACTATCCAGGTACGCGGTTTCCACACTCCCGAATACTCTTCGATCACCTCTTCCATAAAATACTATGAAAATTTTGGATTCACAAGGTCGCCTGTTCGGCAAACTCAGCATCCTAGACGTAGCTGCTGCTCTGATTATCCTCCTAGTTGCAGTCGGCATCTTCTTCTTTCCCGGCACTTCTGGCGGTTCCGTCGCCCAAGTCGGCGGCGCAGGTGTCAAACCGGTAGAAATTGATGCGATTGCGATCGGTCTCAAAGGAAAGAACGTTCAAGACTTGTTCAAACCGGGCGATCAAATCAATGTGGTGATCCGCAATCAACCCTCTGGTCAGATTACAATCAAATCTGCCAAAACCATAACCAGAACCCTAGCAGTTCCTCAGCCCAACGGCAGCTTGAAAGCTCTACCCGATCCCCGAGAAGAAGAATCTTTTAGCAAAAATATGATGTTTACTTTAGAGGGAAAAGGTCAACTCACTGACAATGGCCCGGTTTTAGGGAATACGAAAGTCAAAATTGGCACTACACTCGAACTTGAAGGCAAGAATTATATTTTCAACGCCAGCGTCATTGACGTGCGCGTCAAAGAGTAATTGGTAATTGGTAACTGGTAATTGGGCCTTGGTAGCAACTCACAAATAACCAACTACCAGTAACCAATAACTAATAACTAATAACCACTCCCAACTACCAACTGCCAACTAACTTCTTCACCCTTCCGAAAGCAAGCTTAAATATTGCCGGATTAAGCCGATCGTCACAGCCGGAATTTCTAGCTGTGGCGTCAAACCTACATCTTCCAGAGTTTGAAATACTTTAACTGCTTTGGGGTTCAAATTTGCCAACCGCTGGCCGATATCGGGGCCGGTAAACTTCGATTTTTCTCCCCAAATAATCGCTGTAGGTGTTGTTAGCTCACTGATGTACAGTGACAAATCAAAGCACAAATCTCCCCGCACAAAAGAGAGAGCTGCGTATTCTGCATTTGGCTGCTGGGCAGATTCTAAATAAGCGTCTACGATTTCTTGGTAAACTCTGGAAGCATCGGCAAATTGGCGCTGCTCTAAGAAACTGCGGATGCCCCCGTCTGTGGCAATTCCTGTACTGTAGAGTAAGCGGTCTAAAATCGGCGTGCTGACTATCTGAGCGAAGAAACTACGGCTGTAATCTTCTCCAAAGTCCGACAAACCGCTGGGGATCGTCAAAATTAGGGATTTGAAAAGATCGGGACGCGCGATCGCAGCTCGGATCGCGATCGCCCCCGTCAGCGAAGAAGCAATCACATTGGTCCCACTCCCGCAAGTTTTTTCCAGAAATTCTATCAAAGTTGTGATATAATCCTCAACCTTGTAATTTAGCTGCGGATGTTCGGAGCGTCCCCAACCGATTAAATCTGGTGCTAGAATTCGATATTCAGCCGCAAAAGCTGGATAAACTTTAGACCATTCGTAGGCACTAGACCCGCCCCCAAAACCGTGGAAAAATACCAAATTAGGCAAATTGTCCGAGCCGGAGGTGGGC
>DMYK01000173.1:20012-32945 GCA_003483675.1 Microcoleaceae cyanobacterium UBA11344 | reverse complement strand
ATCGCTTTACGGCACTTATCAACAAAGCAGACTATTTTTGCTGCCCTAATCTCGACTGAAAACAGACAACCTTAACAGATTTTTTACTGTTGACATAACGGTTGCGTTCAACGGCGGTACAAAGTTTTGAGTCATCCCCAAAGTATGGAGTCCGTGCGTTACAACGCAGAGTTTTGTTGCTCTTTCTAGAAACGATTGAGATTAAGTTAGCCCTCAGTCTTAATCTCAAAGAACGTCGGCAAAGATTGATGACACAGGCAGAGTTGGCTGAGAAAATCAACTCCAGCCAACCTCCTATTGCCAAGGCTGAAAATGGCGAAGATTCGGTTTCCATTGAACTCTTAATAAGCGCAATCCTGGCAACAGATGCAACGCCTCAATATCTAGGGCAAATTATTGCTAACTCACCCACAATACTATAGCCTTATTTTCGACAAAAATCCAAGTGCAGGTAATTGTTAGGCTGAGGTTAATTGGGATTTTCAGCACTCAGGAGAGGAGCATACATCATTAAAGCGGAATTCTCTGTAATAAATTCTTCCCTCAGTAGTTGATTTGTATTTGGGTCACGTAGTTGCCGAATAAGTTGATTCTGACGCATATACCGCCCTGCGATCGGACCACTTATGAGATGATTTTTCTCCAAAATCTCGTAGCTACAGAGACTTTCAACATTAGAACGGATCTCTCCACACAAATGCTCATCCGTTAACCATAAACACAACTGGTAATTATGAGTTGTTTTATTCTCAATTTGCAGGTCAATATAGTTATAGGAAAGCGTTGCTCCGCTACCAAAGGGAAGAGTACGATTCACATCAGGAAAAACATCGTAGCTATGTCTCCAACGTTCTTTGATGGATAGAGGAGAATGTAATGTCATCCAATAAATTAAGTTGGCTAATTGACATAATCCACCACCATAACCGGATCTTACTCTGCCATTATCTAAAGTCATTCCCAACTCAAATCCTCTTTGCTTTGTGGGATTGCCTACCAAATACCAAAAAGAAAAGACCTCTCCCGGTTTAATCACCAAACCATTGATCGGTGCGATCGCTAAACGTAAATTTGTGACTTTATTATATTGCAGCCACATTTCTACATTTTGTAACTGGCGCATGAGAATTGACTGATGGGTAAAAATTTGGACAGGTAAAGGTTCAGAAATAATCTGGGTAGCAAACTTTATATTAGAGAAATACCACTCAAATCGACGTTTGAAAATATAGAAATATCGTCCTAGGTATAATCTCAACTTACTACGTTTTGCGGGCAACTGAAAGAGATGGTTTTGCATAGCGATCCGAGAAAATTTAAGTATGCTAACTGCCAAGAACATCGAGGAATTCACTCAACTGGGAATCTTGCTCTAGATCCACCAGCATTTGTTTCACCTGGGCTAATTCTGTCTGTAGAATTGCGCTCCGTGTTTCGAGTTGTCGAGAACGTTATTTAAGTTGCTGGGAAGTCGTAAAAAGCTACGCTGTAGGTTGCGGTTAACGTGCATAAGGCTGTGCTGTCAAAAGATTTGGGACTCGATAATGTTTAACGTTAAATGTGCAGAGCGTTAAACCTCGTCCCACAGCACAGGCGGCAATCAAAGCATCAAGCAATCCCAGACTGTTTGACAAATGGTAAGTTGTGAAATCTGATAACGCACAGGCACAATCAGCTTCAGTTGCCCAAATTATGGGTAATGGTGCAACTAATTGAAGTGCCTGTGCGTACTTGCTGCATATTCTGAGAGTCTTGGATTAACTCCATAACAACAAAACCGGGAACACTAGGTATATCTGAAAGACTGGAAAACCAAGCAATTGCAGGTGCATGACCCCGTTGAATATCAATTAAAACATCAGTGTCTAAAAGATACATAGTGTTTCTTATGTCCCTGTCCGTGTTTCGGCCTGATGGCGCAGGTTTCGAGCATATACTTGACTATCGGTGATATCAGGTCGTGAGTTGATGACTCCTTCGCTTTGCCAATAAGCAACAAGTTCTGCTCCTGTTTTAGGTGGGTTGCTCAGAACTTTTCTGATCGATAAAACACGTAGGATGTACTCAGATAAAGGTATGTTTAGCCGCAAGGCTTCAGTAGACAGTTCACTTTCTAACTCCGGTGGTAACTCTAATTGAATGCTCATTTCTGCGTTCCTCATCGATCGAGATTCTCAATTAATCGTAGCTGATGTCCTGATTCTCCAAAATTATCAGAAGATACCTGCCACACAACGGCACAACCGAAAAAACTCGATCGGACTTAAATTGAACGTTTTCGGTTCCCGATCGGTCTAAATTGCATACAGACCCGATCGGTCTAACTTATATGTACTTAGTAAATCACCTTCAGATTAAAAAAGGGCTGACTCCGTGGGTAAGCGGGTTCCTCGCCGCCGGACTGCTCGCCGGAGGAGGCTATATAGCTTATGGCCAACTCACAGTCAAATCCAGCGGCGAAACCAGACGCAAGGAAAAAACCGTTGCTGTACAAAGAGTAAATCTGCCGATCGCAATTTCAGCAAACGGTACAATTGTACCCGAACGGAGCGTTAACCTCAGCCCCAAAACATCAGGAGTGCTCAAAAGTTTGCTCATCAAGGAAGGAGACAGCGTTGAAAAAGGGCAGATTCTCGCCTACATGGATGACTCCAACCTCCAAGGACAATTGACCCAAAATCGCGGACAACTCGCCTCAGCCGAAGCCAACCTGCAAAAATTACTCAACGGTAATCGAGCCCAAGATATTGCAGTAGCCGCTTCACAAGTCGCCGAACAACAAGCAAATCTGCAAAAATTGCTCAACGGTAATCGCAGCCAGGATATTGCTGTCGCCGCTTCACAACTAGCAGAACAACAAGCAACTCTGGAAAAATTGCTCAACGGTAATCGCAGCCAGGATATTGCGGTAGCCGCTTCACAATTAGCAGAACAACAAGCAACTCTGGAAAAATTGCTCAACGGTAATCGCCCCGAAGATATCGCCCAAGCTGAAGCTAAACTCAGGGATGCTGAATACGCCAAAAAACAAGCAGAAGAAGACTTTCAAAGAAATCAGGAACTCTACACAGCCGGAGCCATTGCTCTCCAAATTGTGAATACTTCTCGCACCGCGCGCGATCGAGCTCAAACTCAAGTTAGGCAAGCTGAACAAGCTTTAGCCCTGTTGCGATCGGGTTCCCGCCCGGAAGACATCGCCAGCGCCGCATCCGCAGTCGAGCAAAAACAGCAAGCTTTGGCCCTGTTGCGATCGGGTGCTCGCCCGGAAGACATCGCCGCTTCACAAGCAGCCGTAGCACAAAAACAGCAAGCTTTGGCTGGAGTGCGATCGGGTGCTCGCCCAGAAGACATCGCCCAAGCCCAAGCAGCAGTCGAGCAAAAACAGCAAGCTTTGGCGCTAATTCAAGCCGGTGCTCGCCCGGAAGACATCGCGATCGCCCGCGCCCAAGTTCTCGCAGCCAAAGGGAGCCTCCAAACCGTACAAGCGCTGATTAACGATACGAAAATTCGCGCTCCTTTCAGCGGTATTGTGACTCGGAAATATGCAGATCCGGGCGCTTTTGTGACTCCCACAACAGCAGGTAGTGCGGTGTCTTCGGCGACTTCTTCTTCGATTTTGTCTTTAGCTTCAAAAAATCAGGTAGTCGCAAATGTCGCAGAAAGCAACATTGCTCAAATCCAGCTTGGCCAAAATGCGTCTATTCAAGCTGATGCTTATCCCGGACAGACTTTTACAGGTAAAGTTAGCCAAATTTCACCACAGTCGATCGTCCAGCAAAATGTTACCAGTTTCGAGGTAAAAACTTCCATTGTTGATGATGAAAAGAAAATGTTGCGATCGGGAATGAATGTGAATGTGGAGTTTAAAGCCGGTGAATTGAAAGATGTTTTAGTTGTGCCCACTGCGGCAATTGTTCGTCAACAAAAAGAAACGGGGGTGTTTGTGGCGGGTGGAGAAGATGGGAAGCCTCAGTTTGTGCCCATTAAGACGGGGATGACAGTTGATGACAAGACAGAAGTGAGATCGGGCTTAAAGGGAAATGAAAAAGTTTTTATTAGTTTACCGCCAGGATTGCGGCAGAAATCTCAAAATCCATCGTCGGGGGGAATTCCAGGTTTGCAACCAGGGGGTGGAACTCGCTTGCGTTAGTGGGAAGAATGAAGAAAAGCACCACAGGGATTTCGACATTTGTTGGTATCAGAATTATCACTCTCTTTCTGCTCTCCCTCTGTGTTCTCTGCGCTCTCTGCGGTAAAAAAAAATCTTAATCCTCACCAATTAGCCATTACCTATAACCTAATGAAATTAAAGACTCCCCCAGTTATCAACAAAATCTCAAACGTTCAAATTGTATTCATGGCGACTGAGGCGCTGTGGAATAATAAATTGCGTACCAGCTTGACAATGCTGGGCGTAATTATTGGGATATCTTCTGTAATTACCATTACTTCCGTGGGGCAGGGAGTACAAAAGTCTACTGAGGAACAGTTGAAGGCTTTGGGTACTGATGTGCTGTTGGTTTTGTCTGGTGCTTCGCGATCGGGTGGTGTCAGTCAGGGTAGCGGTTCTGCTTCTACTGTGACTTGGGATGATGCTAGGGCGATCGAGAAACAAGCACCGGCTGTTAAGGCGATTTCGGCTTATTTACAGCGCCAAGTGCAAGTTGTTTATGGCGGGCAAAATTCATTTACTGCTATTTTGGGAACTGATTTAAATTATCCTGATGTGAAGAACATTCAACCTCAACAAGGACGGTTTTTTAATGAGGATGAATTGAATGCTGCTGAGCCAGTAGTTGTCCTTGGTTCTAAGGTTCGAGATGACCTTTTTGGAGTTGGCGCTAATGCCCTATCGGCTGATGTTCGTATTCAGGGAGGGCGCTACAAGGTCATTGGAGTGATGGAACCCAAGGGGTCTGTAGGGGGTACCGATCAGGACGATCGCGTGTATATTCCCCTCAAAAATATGTCGGCTCGGATTGTGGGTAGAAATTCTTTGGCTGGAATTGCTATCTCTGGTTTTTGGTTGCAAACTAGCGGGGAATCGGATTTGGCTGATGCTCAATTTCAAGTGGAAAATATCCTGCGTTTGCGACACAATATTTATCCGCCGCAACCGGATGATTTTAGGGTAATTAATCAAGTTGATATTGTTAATACTTTTAGTAATGTGGTAGGTTTGTTTACTGTGATGGTGGGAGCGATCGCCGGAATTTCTCTGGTCGTTGGCGGCATCGGGATTGCTAATATTATGTTGGTGTCTGTTGTGGAGCGCACTAAGGAAATCGGGATTCGGAAAGCGGTAGGTGCTACTAATGCAGCAATTCTGATTCAATTTATGGCTGAATCGGTTTTGGTTTCGACGGTGGGGGGTACGGCGGGTATTGGGTTGGGAATTGCGATCGCCTTTGGGGCTGCGACAGCGTTCAAATTTCCGTTTGTAATTTCAGTATGGTCGATCGCGGCCGGTTTTGGGCTATCCTTTACTGTAGGCTTGTTGGCTGGCGTGCTACCAGCCCGGAATGCAGCTCGCTTAGATCCGATCGCAGCTTTGCGAAATGATTGAACTTGTTGAGGAATATTAGAAGTAATATACTTGTTTTCTAATATAATAACAAAAACCCTCGCTCAAAAATTCAGGGTTTTTAAACCCCCGCTTTCAGGGCGGAATATTTTTAGGGTGGGCGATCGATCCCCATCCTAAAAACCTCGCTGTCAACTGTCAACTGTCAACTGTTTAACCAGGCAATTTCCATGTTAGAAGCATTGGTATTGGCAACAGTATTTTGCGGCTTTTTTGGTATAATTTTGAAAAAAAACCTGATCATGAAAATCGTCTGTATGGATGTCATGAGTACAGGAGTAATCGCCTATTACGTGGTGATAGCATCGCGAGAAGGTTTGCTAACACCAATTATTTCCCAGGCTAAAAATGTCCCTTACGCCGATCCGGTTCCCCAGGCGGTGATCTTAACGGCGATCGTGATTGGCTTTTCGATTCAAGCCTTAATGCTGGTAGGTGTGATGAAGCTAGCACGGGATAATCCGACATTGGAAAGTAACGAAATTGAGATGAATAACACGCCTTAATACTCCCCGCTCTTCCAGAGACGGGGTTTCCCAAACTACCGAAACTTTTCTGATGAATACCCTGACGATCGCCTGGATTACATTTCCGTTTTTTATCGGGTTTATCATTTATTTGGTTCCCAAGCTTGACAAGTATCTCGCAATATTAGGAGCGTTCGTATCTGCTACTTTTGCAGCCGAGCTTTTTGTGATACCATCAGCGGTGACGCTGGAGTTACTAAATAATTTCAGTGTTACTTTGCTAGTCGATAGCTTGAGCGGCTATTTTATCTTAACCAATGCCCTAGTCACGGCAGCAGTTGTTATCTACTGTTGGCCCACAGATAAGTCGGCATTTTTTTACGCACAGATTCTGATGGTGCACGGGAGTCTGAATGCGGCCTTTGCTTCTACTGACTTTATCAGTTTATATGTCGGTTTAGAAGTCAGCGGAATTGCAGCTTTTCTGTTGATTTCCTATCCTCGCACCGATCGCTCGATTTGGGTAGCTTTACGCTATCTATTTATTAGCAACACGGCAATGTTATTCTATCTAGTCGGTGCCGTGCTGGTTTATCAAGCAAGTCATTCTTTTAGTTTTGCCGGATTGGCTAAAGCACCCCCAGAGGCGATCGCTCTGATTTTTATGGGACTTTTGGTGAAAGGAGGTGTGTTTGTCTCCGGGTTGTGGCTGCCGCTAACTCACTCGGAATCAGAAACGCCGGTGTCGGCTTTGCTGTCGGGGATTGTCGTCAAAGCGGGCGTATATCCCCTCGTGCGCTGTGCCTTGATGGTGCCTGAGGTGGCTCCTATAGTCCAGATTTTCGGAGTCGGAGCAGCGTTTATGGGCGTGTTTTACGCCATCTTTGAAAAGGATACTAAACGGATGCTGGCGTTTAGCACAATTTCGCAATTAGGCTGGATTCTTGCTGTACCCGAAGTGGGCGGATTTTATGCCCTGGCTCACGGTTTGGTGAAATCGGCGCTATTCCTAATTGCTGGTGCTTTACCAAGCCGCAATTTTCAGGATCTCAAACAAAAGCCGATCGACACTAAAATCTGGGTAGCCTTAGTTATCGCTAGTTTATCAATCTCTGGATTTCCGTTTTTGGTTGGCTTTGGCGCGAAGATGTTGACGCTGAAAAATTTGCTACCTTGGCAAACGATCGCGATGAATGTCGCAGCAGTGGGAACCGCAATTGTCTTTGCTAAATTCATCTTTCTACCTCGCGGTGGGAAAGCCGAAGCAAAACCAGGTTTTTGGGCTGCGGTGTTGCTGTTACTAGGTGGGCTGATTGCAGCGACTGCCTTTTATGTTGAGGCTTATACGCTGGAAAATATGCTCAAGGCGATCGGCACTATCGGCGTTGGTTGGTTAGCCTATTTCTTGATTTTTCAACGCACGGCAATCAAACTGCCACGTATGCTTGAACAATTCGATCATTTGGTCGGTTTTATGAGTCTAATTCCACTTATACTATTCTGGATGGCATTATCAAAATGATTGGACATCTGATATTGAGACTTACCATCTGGTTTCTACTGACTGCTGATTTTAGTTTGGCTAATATTGCGATCGGCGTTGTCATCGCTTTCCTGTTGCCGCGCAGCTACGCACCCCCGGAACCGTTGAGGGAGTGGTTCGATGTGTTTCGTAAAATCTTGATGGCGATTCCGATCGCTTATATAGAAGCCTTTGAACTTATCTTCCGTCCCCATAGACACGAAGATGTGATTATGGAAAAAGTGCCAAATCATCGATCGCCTTTGTTAATCTTCCTCGATGTCTTCTTGATCACTTTTACACCGAAAACAATTGTTGTGAAATATCACGATGAGGGTTTTTATGAAGTACATCGGGTGCGACGGACTTCTAGTAGTTAGCTGGAGTTTTTTTAGGAGTTTTTTTACCGCAGAGGGCGCAGAGAACGCAGAGGAAGAGAAGAGAGAAATCTCTATTTTTATTTGGGGCTAAATCAGGAGGGTAGATAATTGAACAATTTGAACAACTTGATTCTAATTTTGATGATTTTGGCTCTGCTCATTCCCATGTATGAGGTATGGAAAGATGATGATATCTGGCAGACAATGTTGGCTTTTGCTAGTATTTCTACTAAGGCGGCAATCATTGCTCTGGTTATATCTGTCTGGCGCGATGATTGGATGATTGGTGTGGTGGCGGCGATTATCCTCAGTGTGGGTAATGCTGGATTGATGTTGTTGGCACAAATAATCAAACGTATTAGTGACGCATGATTGTAATAGATGTATTGAGCTATACCTGCATCGGTATAGGAATCTTTTTCTGGTTTTGGGGTACTTCTTACCTACTTGGAAAGCGATCGGTTTTATATAAACTGCACAGTCTTTCGGTAGCAGATACCCTCGGTTCGATGTTGATTGTCGTCGGATTGCTGCTGAAAATACCCAGTAAATGGCCGCTGCTAATTCTGGCGATTATTTGCTTGGCAATATGGAACACAATGCTGGGATATGTGTTGGCCTATTGTTCCAACAACGGGAGTAACTATGAACGATAACAGCTACATTTATGTCCTCGTCGCTCTGCTGCCGTTAGCTGCTTGTATGCTGGTGTTTCAGGTCAATCCATACCACGCATTGCTACTGCGAGGGGTACTGGGGGCGATCGCAGCTTTGGTGTATACAATTTTAGGTGCGGGAGATGTGGGTTTGACCGAAGCTTTGATGGGTACTCTACTCGCGATTACACTCTATGCGGTGACGGTGCGTTCGTCCCTGGTGCTGCGTCTGGGTGTCATCGAAAATGGGATAGAGAATGATGCTGTCTCAGATGACAAAAAAACAGGTCATTTTAAGCAACTAATAGATGACATTCGTGCAGTTTTCAAGAAACGCCATATGCGTCTAGAAGTAGTTCCCTATGCGACTAGCCAAGCATTGCAGCGAGCATTGATGGAAAAAGAAGTTCATGCAACTTGTTCCCCACAAGAGCAACTGGAAAAAAGTGGCGAAGTGCAACCTTATAACACCACAATTAGAGTGCGGCGCGTCTATGAAATCATGGAAACCGAACTTGCATCACCAGGGACAACCCTAACCTATGTGAATACACCAGAAATAGAGGAGAAGCATTGATGAAATGGGTTTACATTGTAGCTGGAATAGCGCTGTTTGTGAAAATGCTGTTTGTCGCTAATCCAACAGCAGACTTATCGCAACAAAGTTCGATCGTCGAATTGGTTGTCCAAGATAGTGGAGTATCTAATGCGGTTTCCGGTATCATTTTGCGGAATAGACTGTACGATACGATTTTTGAAGTTGTGGTATTTACGATCGCCATTTTAGGTGCAAAGTATCTGCTGGCGAATGAAAATCCTTCTTGCGCGATTTATCAGTTTACCGATCAACCATCGATTATTTTGGCGCGATTGGGAGCGACGATTGCAGCGTTGGTGGGTGTAGAATTAGCAATTCGCGGGCATTTGAGTCCCGGCGGCGGTTTTGCTGCGGGCGTAGCGGGCGGAACTGCGATCGGCTTAGTGGCGATTACCTCATCACCGCAGTGGATGCAAGACATCTACAAACGCTGGCACGCGGCGACTTGGGAGAAGGTTTCGGTACTTGTTTTTATTGTACTTTCGGTTATCACTTTGTCTGGATATGAGTTACCACACGGAGAATTAGGCACGCTTTTAAGCGGCGGAATTCTGCCCTTGCTCAATATCTTGGTTGCAATCAAAGTCACATTAGGATCGTGGGCGGTAATGCTAGTGTTTATTCGCTATCGTGGATTGTTGTGAAAGATAAACACGTTTTAGAAAAAGCAAAAGCAATGTGGGCTGGAAATTCTCATCCCGCCCCCGGACAATATCCGCCCCCGTTATCAATACTTTCAACCGAGCAATTAGCACAAGCCAAGGCAGACTTTGAGGCAGAACTAGAAGCATTGGAAACCGAACAAGGAATTTGGAACGATCTCACCACTTTTTACCTATTCGGTCAGAAATAGCAGCCTAAATTATTAATCTCTCTCTTATCTGACTCTGCGTTCTCTGCGTCCTCTGCGGTTAAAAATTCCCAATCTACAAGATATTAGCTTACACTAAACCAGCTCCAAAAATCTGGTTTCCAGTCAAGTTCAAATCGGGAAAAGTTTGCGACACAATCCGCTCATTATCTCGAAACTTGAAGATTTGATATTCACCATCAACCAAGTTACACACAGAAATAGTCGGTTGTTTCGGATTGCCAATAAAACTACGTCCGCCCAACGCAGCATAATCCACAATCCAATATTCAGGAATACCCATCTCCTCATAATCAGCATATTTCAAATAGTAATCATCGCGCCAATTTGTTGACACAACCTCGATCGCCAAAGGTATCGATGCACCCAAACTGAGGATAGACTGTTTTTTCCACAATGTTTCGTTTACCAGATTTGCACGATTCAGCACCAGCACATCAGGGAAATAACCAGAATCTTTTTCAGGAGGTCTAACTATCACTTGGTTGGGGATACTGTATGGAAATCCCAAACGTTTGATTTCAAAGGAAATTTCGATTGTCAGAAAGCCTTTAACTTCCTCGTGTTCGCCTACTGGTTGTACAATTTCAATAATATTTCGATTATGCAATTCGTAGCGTACCGCCGAATTTTCAGGTAGCCACTCCACAAATTCCTCGAAGTTTACGAGTCTGGGTAAAGCTAGAGTCATAGGTTTTAAGAATTACTGATAATAGAAATTATAACTCTATCCATCCGCGTTGATCAGCGTGCATCTGCGGTTACAAATTCCCAATCTGCTAGCAGTGCTAGATTCAGACAATTTAATACACTAGATTTGATTGGACGTTTTTCATCCCAAAATACGATCGCCGAATAAAACTTAATTGCAGCCGGTGAATTCAAAAGCTCAAAAGTTTCATGTGCAACTCTCTCGTCGTCAAAGCCGAGAAAGTAAACAGTATCATCGAAAACCACAGGTTTATCAGCTATTTCACCGATTAACCTAAACTCCAATTTTTTATAAAGCCCACCGATCGCAATTTTCCAAGGTGTGAAGGTATAATCGCCCACTCCAAAAATAGCAAATCTAGGGCTTTTTTGATAAATTTTACTTTTTCGATTATCGAAATATTGCCCGCGAGACTCCAGATAACGCCAGGTTTTAGGAGCGATTGTTTTGATATTTTCGGTTGATTCACCGATGAATTTTTGAGTAATTAGCATATAGCGATCGGTAGCATTAATTCGATTTTGAGCAACACCAGATCCTTTAATCAGCGGAAACAGATAAGTTTCCTCAATATCAGCAACTTCTCCCAATGTATTTACAAAATAATTGTCAATTTTCCTAAACTCCATCACACTCGCACAGTCATGTTTTACACCCGATCGCCATTTTGTCCCTGAATCCACCGCATATAAATCACTCAATTTACTAAAAGCATCTATATCCTTAACCAGGAGATTGTTGTGATATCCGATTCGGTGACATTCTGAACTTTCTAAACTGCTAAATACATCGCAGAAGTAGTTGCGCGAATTAGCATCAAATTTGCAGACTAACAAACAAGCATCAACATTTGCATCAAAATATTTTTGAGCATCTATTGTATAAGTTGCACAGTCAGCGAGATTTAGTTTTTGAGAGTGAAGGTAATTCAATAACTTTCTAGCAGTGGAAGTCTTGCAAAGCATCGCCAGAGTAGCATCGCGCTTTTGCAGCCATTGCACTACCTGAATCAACATCCATTCTGAGATATCAAAATTACTCTTACCTGTGAGAGCATCCAAGCCTTTGTGACTTTGAAAGTTGTTTTTTTTAGGTAAATTTTCGCTGCGAATAGTTCCTTGTTGTGAGTTTGTCACCCAAGGAAAGTTGCCGAGTACCAGCAGTCTATCTGTGTATTGATTAACTAACGATTCCCAATCAAATTGAAAGAAATCTCCGTGTAAAATATCGCATCTCTCATCCTGAAATAATTGCTTATTTAGTCTGACTTCTGTTAAGTAATTTTGATTTATATCAACCCCGATAATCTTGGCTGCGGCTGGAAACGAATGTGCAGCAGCTTGAATAAAATTACCGACACCGCACGTCGGCTCAATTATAGTGCGAGGATTGACATTAAGTTCTACTAATTTTCGACACACCATCTCGGCTAATGCCGGCGGTGTCTGAAAATCGCCGTATTCTAGTTTTGTTTTGCGATCGCTATAACTCATCGGTTAGATTTATAAACTGCGATTTTTTTATAAAGTCCGCAAGTTGTTGTGCCGCTTATGCTGTAACCATTTCGAGTTTGCGATCGGGTGATGCTGGCTCAAAGTACAACACCATGATTTGCTCTGGATGCAGCCCGACAGATTCATAAGTGCGTCCGTTGCGATCGCTAAATTCAACCTCAAACGCTGCACCATCAGCCAACAGTTCCACCACTGTCCCAACTTGTCCGCGCCACAGGTTATATTCAGGAATGTCAACTGTCAAGGCAACAACATCTAGTAATTTAATTGTATTCTTTGCCACTCTTATTACCTCCCGGCACTACATTATAATACGGTGTCTGAACATCCCGTATTCTAGTTTTGTTTTGCGATCGTTGGAACTCATCAAGTTTGCATATAACTTTATTACTGCACCAGATTTACTCCTTCAAATTCACCTGCTTAACCACATCCAAAGGTAGTTCTAGCACCTCTGCAATTTGTTCGTCGCTCAATCCAAACAGCCGTAATTTACCAACAGCTTCAATCCTAGCTTTATTCTTAACGCGCTGAAATTCAGAAGCTTGAGGCTGACTTTCGTTTTGGGTAGAAATGGGTTGATCTGAACTAACGTTTATGCAGCCAATTATATTACTATTAATACTTCT
>DMYK01000173.1:10785-19868 GCA_003483675.1 Microcoleaceae cyanobacterium UBA11344 | reverse complement strand
TTTTGGCGCTTCAACGTTCCCTCGATAATTCCGCGCTGCAAGTCATTTAGATGTTGGCCGGTCTTGGCGTAGACAACTTTGTCCACAAATTGCAATACCTCGTGAACTTGCATCATTCGGGATGTGGGAGGACATTAGTTATTATAGCCGACTTGATCCGTCTTTTTCATTCTTTTTCCGCCTTTTACAAAAATTTACTAAAATCCGTCTTTTTCCGCTTTTCAATTGGTACAGCATGGGAAACAATAAAATTTGAATAAATTTAATCTAGAATGCTGTAATATGTTTGCTGAAAAGCATAAATTTGAGTATGAGCATTTGCTTAAAAGGCTCGGTTCTATTGGGGCTGTGGGTGGATGGATAAGAGAATATGTCGATCTGCACGGTTTTCTAATTTTGCAGGGCTTAGAATCCGAGTTTTATGATTTGAGTTCTGCAAAGCTCTTTTTTACAAAACTTTCCTCTCATATTGGTACTTTAGTGCCTCATAATTTTGGTCAATCTGATTTTGTATGGGAAATCAAGCCTAAATCATCAAATTCTATAATTAAGACTTTTTCTGAACATAACAAAGCTGCTCCATTACACACTGATTCTCAATACAGGAATCTGCCTGAAAAATATATGGCATTACTTGTTTTTCGTCAAGCTGAGTGTGCAGGAGGAGAAACTATGTTACTGGATTTCAAACTTGTTTTAAATGAATTAAGACAAAGTGATTTTGGAAGACAAATGATCGAATTTGCTTGCCAAGATCAATTTCCGATTGCAGTACCAACTATATTTCAGACCGAAGATAAAACGGAGTATATTTATTCAAGTTTGATTTCAAATATTCCCCTGATTCGATACAGATATGACACTTTGAAGACAGGATTAGAATTAATTAAGCGCAGCCATGTAAAATATCTTGATGAAAAGCTTCAGGCTTTTAATGATTTGATTAACAGAAGTCGATATTGCTCTAGTTTGTTACTTAATAATGGAGAAGCCATTTTTGTAGATAACCATAGGATGCTACACGGTCGATCGTCATTTTTAGATTCAAACAGATTACTTCTGAGAATTCGCATGAATTAGTCAAATACAAACACTTTTACTTACCGATAAAAACAGTTACAAGAAAAACAATGGAAAAGTATATTGAAAAATATTCAAAAGTTGGTCAAGGAGCGTGGACAGCAAAAGCCTTCTATGATGAAGCAGTCACTTCTTTACTAAATCAAGAGTTTGATAATCTTGAAGGCTTTCTTAAAATTTTCTATTTAATTTGCGGTGAATTTGGAGGTGAAGCAGCATCCCGCAAACTTCAAAAAGCAGCTAATCTCCTGCTAAATTACGGTCAACAGCAAGAGATGTCTGAGCGTTGTCTCAAAATTGCAGCAAGTATTCAATTTCATCCACAGGTAGCTAGTTGTATCGACTTGAATAGTGTTGAAAGACAAATTAATTCTCATAATCTAATATCCTCTAGAATTGAAGAACTTTGTGAGTTTTTGGGTTGCTCTCAAAATAATCTAAATGACAATTTGAAAAGGGAAGTTGAATCAGATACCATTCCCAGCGATTGGAGTTTACAAGTTTCTTCGTTGTACACGAGGGCGTATGATGAATGGTTTACGGAAATAGCTGATAGATACCTCAAAGACTACTTACCAAGTCGCGAAACTTTATATGCTTCTCCAAAACTGAGAGTTGCTGACTGGAGTTCAGAGGTATGGCGGTGCTGGCGCTTCCTAGATTGTCCCACCTTAGTCGATCCAGGAATTTTTAGACCATCGCAGTTCTTTGTATGGCATATCATTCACGATTCTGTGCATATTTGGCAAATGCAAGCTTACGATCAAAAGTGGTCTAACATATTGGCTCCAAACGAGTTTTTGTTTCTTGAAGCACAAGCAATGTCTGTGGAAATAATATTATTAAACCTCATGAAAGAATCTTATATA
Organism: Microcoleaceae cyanobacterium UBA11344; assembly: GCA_003483675.1. Taxonomy (GTDB): domain Bacteria; phylum Cyanobacteriota; class Cyanobacteriia; order Cyanobacteriales; family Microcoleaceae; genus Microcoleus. The sequence continues at coordinate 17,919 of DMYK01000173.1, read as the reverse complement.
GAGATTCCTAAGTGGTATCCTTCATCTCAGAAATCAATTATTATTAGACTTTTAATTGGGTTGCTTGAAAGAGAGATCAGATTAGATTTAGATTTAAAAGTACATCTTCAGGGACAAAGTTTTACAGCCTGGCTTGATGATATTTCAAGATTGACTAATCTATCACCGGAATATTTTCAAGGACTTACTGCTGAGTTGCTTGGTATGCCTGGTTTTTGTGCAGCTTACACTGTAGTAACTGATAAATTTAAAAACTTATCTCATCAGCAGCGAAAGCTGTTGTTGCAGAAATTTCCTAACATCACTTATGAAGCTATAGGAAGTAAATACTTGTTTTAACCTGTTTGATAACTTCGTTCAAATTTGAGGTTCTTATGACAAAAGTAACTATTTTTTTACCCTGCTACAATGTCGAAAAATTTATTGATATCTGCCTCATGAGTCTGGTAGCTCAAACTTATAAAGATATTGTAATTTTTGCCTATGATGACTTTTCAGATGATTCGACATTAGAACATTTAGATTTTTGGCAGCATTGCGATCCAAGAATAATTGTGAAGCGCCCATTTGAAGAACGAGTAGGTTACATTCATTTGTTGAATCAAATGTTGCTTGACACAGATTCCGATTACATCTGTCGTCAAGATGCTGACGATTGGAGTTTGCCACAAAGAATAGAAAGACAACTAAAGTTTATGAATAGGCAAGAAAATTGTGTTTTGTGTGGGACACAGGGTAAAAACCTCTGGGAAGATAAAAGTAAACTATTTGTGTTTTCTTGGGAAAAAAACTATGTGAACAATATTGCATCCTATGAGATCCCTGTTAATAAGCTTATTCGCTCACAACATCGTATCATACATGGCTCAATGTGTATAAGAACTCAATACGTTCTGTTGGAGGATATAATGCTGAATTAGCACCTGTTGAAGATTGGGATTTATCTCTAAAACTATCTATGATAGGCAGTATATATATATTGCCAGAAATTCTCTATGTTAGACGATTACACAATAACAATACGGCAAAAGACCATCCAAATAAAAACAAGGCTATAGAGGAAATAGTTAAAAATTATAAGTTGACTAACTACCAGTTCAAAAGTTTTCGTTCTGATTTTAAAGAAACTGATATTTATTGAGTGGAATGCCACGCTACCTATATTCCTGGATATGATATACCGTCAACTCCGAGCGATCTTCTGATACCATCAAGACAACGAGCGTTGAGGTTCCCATGACATTAGTGCGATCGCATATCTTGTAGGTTGGGTTGAGGGATGAAACCCAACACCAATAGTGCCTACGATCGCTCTCACTGGTTAAGGAATAAAAAGACGACCTGCACCCATATAATTATCAAGGTCAAGTAGGATTTCAACCAAACGAATGCTGCATCGCTCTCTGTATTCAAAATTAGTCATTCTATCTGTATTTCCAATCGTAATAACAGGTAGTGAATTCTCAGTATTATCCTCTTGAATTGTCTGTTCTAGAGAATCTATCCCTTTCATACTGCGATTAGCAGTTAAGAGAATCATCTGATTTGTTTGGGCAAAGTTCCAGACAACGCGATCGCTTGCATTTACCGCTAACCCAACCTGTTCAAACATCACAAATTCGATCGGTACAATTTCCAGCCAACCCCCTGCTGTAATAGTCCCCAACAAAAGAATTGCATAGCCTTCAATATTGTGGTCAATCAGAAAATTCATGCTGTGATTCCCAGCTTGGCTTTGTGAGCTTGGATTTTAGCACGAATAGCTTCTTGTCCCGGCTTAGGAGGCATCGCCGCAATGCGGGCAAAGCGAGATCGATTTTTTTCTTCCCAATACTCTCGAATTTCCTCAGATGTTTGCAGCACGGTCTTATATTCGGCTTCAACTTCGCTACGATGTTCCTCTATGTAGGATAGTGCTGCATTGAGTTGTTCTTGAGTCAAGCGCAGCCATCCTGGAATTAATTTGGGTGTCCATCCAGCATTCAAGTAGTCCATGATGTCGTACACCGTGATGCGAGTTCCTGCGATAGTGAGTCCCCGTTCTGTACGGATTATGGCTGCTTTTCCGTTTGATGTCAGAGTCATAGCTCTACTTCCTTAAAAACTAATTCTTATGCTATCTGTTAATTTCATTATATTGAAAATATTGTCTAACTCAAAGTTCTAAGTCGAAGTCAAAATCCTTGTCGTGTTCTCCCAATTTTTCCTAGCGAACGAGGCAGATACTCTAGACATCGGTTCCCAGGCAGAGCCGGGGAACCAGTTAATAATTAGCCAAAAAACAGATGGCGGTTTTTGCATAAAATTTGACTTTTACAGTCAAATTTCATGCTCTAAACCCGCCCTCGCAAAACTCCCTTAATAAGCGTCTTGCAACTCGTAGAAATCCGGGGAAATATAATCTTTCCGCAGCGGCCAGCCTATCCAATCTTCGTTCATCAAAATCCGTTTCAGATTCGGATGTCCTTCATAAACTATGCCGTACATATCGTAGGATTCCCGCTCTTGAAAATCCGCAGCCTTCCAAATCCAGTAGACTGATGGCACTCTGGGATCTTCGCGGGGAATAAATACTTTGACGCGCACTTCTTCGGGATGGGAAGCATTATCTGTCAGCTTAGCCAAGTGGTAAACGCTGACTAAATCTTCTCCCGGCCCTTGGTCGTAGGCGCACTGGCACTGCATATAATTAAACCCGTAGGCATACAGTGCTGTTGACATCGGAATTAAGAAGTCTCGATCGACCTTTAATATCTCCACGCCCAAATTATCGGCCGCTAAAGCTTCGTGTTCAAAGCCATTCTGAGTCAACCACTGGGAAACCTTCCCAGCTTCAACGATCGCAGATTCTTGCTCAGCCACGGTTGACCTCCTGTGTTTGTGATGCAAGCAGGGCAGGTGGAACTGGCATTCCCATAGCTTCCGTCAATTCCTTCGGCGGAGCCATCCGGCCGGGAATTGACAAATATTTGCCATCCAAAATGTCATCTACTACCTTCATTTTGTGGGGTCTGGTGTAGTAGCGGTGGGTTGGGAGCAAGTTGCCGCGTTCTTGCATGGAATCGTTGGCGATTTTTTTCCGCAGTTTGATGATTGCGTCAATAATCGCTTCTGGACGGGGGGGACAGCCTGGTATGTAGACGTCTACGGGGATCAGTTTGTCAACGCCTCTGACTGCTGTGGGGGAGTCTACGCTGAACATTCCACCGGTGATCGTGCAAGCGCCCATCGCGATCACGTATTTGGGTTCGGGCATTTGTTCGTACAGCCGCACCAAGATGGGGGCGTACTTCATGGTGATCGTACCGGCGGTGATTAGCAAGTCGGCTTGTCTGGGGCTCGATCGCGGTACTAAGCCAAAGCGATCGAAGTCAAAGCGCGAACCGATCAAAGCTGCAAATTCGATGAAGCAGCAAGCAGTGCCGTAAAGTAGCGGCCACAGGCTCGAAAGTCTCGCCCAATTGTAGATGTCATCAACCGTAGTTAGGATGACATTCTCTGATAATTCGGTGGTGACTTCAGGGCGAAGCGCGGGGTTGACAATTAGAGGTTTTTGTGATGTATCAGAACTTAAGACCATTCCAAGGCTCCTTTGCGCCATGCATAGACAAGAGCAATAACGAGGATCGTGATAAAAAACAAGGCTTCGATAAAAGCCAACAGTCCTAGCTGGTTGAAAGCAACCGCCCAAGGATAGAGGAAGACGGTCTCTACATCAAAGATGACGAAGACCAGGGCGAACATATAATATCGGATGTTGAACTGAATCCAGGCTCCGCCGATCGGCTCAACGCCAGATTCGTAGGTAGTGCGCCGATCGTAGGGACGACTTTTGGGCCGCAGTACCTTCGCCGCCGTGAGGGCGAGGATAGGGACTAGGCTGGAAATTAGCAGGAAGCCTAAGAAATACTCGTAGCCGCTGAGTGCAAACACGGTGAATAATTACTGCCTAGGTGAAAGGGTTTGTAACTCGATCTTTACATTATATAGATTGTGTGTAACTGAAATTACGAGTTGGTTGAGATTAATCGTCCATCTTCTGCAATAATTTTTAATGTATATTTTAAGCTTAGCTGACCTACTCTTTTTGGATCTATGAGCGATCGAGCCACTGAGACGAAAACCCTCGATCGGCACGAGTGCCGAGCCTGCGGCTACGTCTACAATCCTAAAAAGGGCGATCCTAAAAATGCAATTGCCCCCGGCACTGCTTTTACAGATGTGACCCAAACTTGGGTGTGTCCCGTTTGCGGGGCACGCAAGTCGATGTTTCAAAATCTTGGTCAGATGGAAGGGGCGTCGGGATTTAAGGCAAATCAGCGCTACGGCGTCGGCGTCAACGGCATGACTGAAGGTCAGAAAAGTTTACTGATTTTTGGCGGCTTGGTCGTTGGTTTCTTGTTTTTACTTAGTATGTATGGTTTGCAGTAAGACGATTGTGAGAGTTTGGCAACGAATTGTAATTTTATTGAGTGCGGCACTCATCTGTGCCAGTTGCAGCACCATTGGTTCTGTGAGTTACAACCCTTGGCAGGTAATTTCCTTGCCGACGGAAGCTAATTTACAGGATATTGCCTTTGCGGGCAATGCTCAGCACGGCTGGGTGGTGGGTTCTGAGGCGACTCTGTTTGAAACTGTGGACGGCGGTTCTAACTGGAAACCGATCGCCCTGGATATTGACGAGCCGAGGTCGCGTTTTTCGTCGGTGAGCTTTTCGGGTTCCGAAGGCTGGATTGTCGGCCAGCCTTCGGTTTTGCTCCACACGGACGATGAGGGCAAGTCTTGGACTCGGATTGCTTTGAGCTCTCAGTTACCAGGCTCTCCGAGTACGATCGTCGCTTCTGGCCCGAACTCGGCAGAAATGACAACGGATGTGGGAGCGATTTACCGGACTTCTGACGGCGGCAAGAATTGGAAAGCTGTTGTTCAGGATTCTTTTGGAGTCGTTCGCAATATCAACCGTTCTGAAGACGGACAATATGTTGCGGTTTCCTCGAAGGGAAATTTCTATTCAGTCTGGAAACCGGGACAGAATACTTGGGAACCTCACAACCGCAACAGTTCTCGTCGCCTCCAAAATATGGGCTTTACCAAGGACGGGCGTTTGTGGATGATCGCCCGCGGTGGTCAGATTCAGTTTAGTGACCCGTCAGAAGCCGAAGGTTGGGGAAAACCGTTTTTTCCCGATCGCAAGGCGAGTTGGGGTTTGCTAGACATGGCTTACCGGACTGATAATGAAGTTTGGGTGGCTGGTGGCGGCGGAAATTTGCTGTGCAGTTTGGATGGCGGGAAAACTTGGCAAAAAGACCGCGAAGTCGAAGATGTACCCGCGAATTTTTACAGGATTGTCTTTATGGGCCCAGCACGCGGATTTATTATCGGCGCGAACGGTACTCTACTTAAATATCAAGGTTCAGCGCAAGCTGCTTGATAGTAGAATAGTGATAGAGATTGTCTGTCGATTTGTTGAAAGGAGAATTTTAGATGGCCGGTTCAACTGGAGAACGTCCGTTTGGGGACATTGTTACAAGTATCCGTTATTGGGTAATTCACAGCATCACTATTCCGGCTTTGTTTATCGCTGGATGGCTGTTTGTACAGACTGGTTTGGCTTACGATGCCTTCGGCACTCCTCGCCCTAACCAGTATTTCACTCCGCAGCGGGAAGAAGTGCCGATTATCTCGGATCGCTTTGAAGCTAAGAAACAAGTAGATCGGTTCATCGGCAAGTAATTTAACAAGGAGTTTGAAAAAATGACGGGCAGAACCCCCAATGAGCCAATTTCGTATCCGATTTTTACGGTGCGTTGGTTGGCAGTTCATACTTTAGGTGTCCCAACTCTTTTCTTTTTGGGCGCGATCGCAGCAATGCAATTTATTCAACGATAGGAGTTTACAATGCCTGAGCGCCTTCCTAATCCCAATGAGCAGCCTGTTGAGTTAAACCGGACTTCTCTTTATTTGGGTTTGTTGCTGATTTTTGTTTTGGGTATTTTGTTTTCCAGTTATTTCTTTAACTAACTGGTGTTTGAGTTGGCTTTCGATAGTTCGATCGAATTTATTTAGCTGTGAATTAGTGAGGTGATGGCTATGTCTAGTGGTGGCAGAATTCCTTTGTGGATAGTGGGTACTGTGGCTGGCCTCGGTGCTTTGGGTATCTTGTCTCTTTTCTTTTACGGCGCTTATGCCGGTTTAGGTTCTTCTATGTAAGGAGAATTGGGCGTATTTTATGCCTCTAACCCCCCTTTTTCAAGGGGTTGAATTTTAGCAATTTTGCTGTTAGATACCCGCAGGCTTAAAGTGCTGCGGGTATCTAACAGCGCTCTTGTCCGATCGCTTTTGAAATTAGCTAAAAGTTGTGAGTAGAGTCAGGAACCCCGCCCTTAAGGGACGGGGCTTGCAAGAGTAATCAAACAAGCCATTCTGACCAGCCTAAGTCTTAGCTGACTACGTTATTTGAGTCAAGACACCCGCTTGATGCGACGCTAGTCCCTTGCTCTGTCGCTGCTAGTTAAACAGTTCTAAGGTCACTGGAACAGTGCTTTCAGCCTAACAAGCTCTTATAACATTGGCGAAGCGAACTTTACCCGAAAGGGACTGGAGACAACCATATCTCCAAAGGAGGGGCAACCATACCCCTCCGCCTCGCAAGAGGTAGGCAACTAATTTATCGAATCAAACAAAGGCGATGCATTGAGCGAAGCCGAAGTGACGGGGTTTCAACCCTGCGCTTCGCTCCGCCCAATTTTCTGATGAATTTTCAGAATATTCACAGGACGCTAAAGCATCCCGTGTCGCTTTTCCTCCCAGGGCTAAAGCCGCTGGGTTTCCAAGCTTCCGCGAGGTATTTATGACCCCACCGCAGCCACCCCGCAAACCTCAAACCGTCTTGGGCGCTATTACCCAAGCAGTCCAGACTATTGCTAAGGTTAATTTTAACCAGCTAGTGCTGAAACCGAATGCTAAAGTACCCGAACTGTGGGTGCAGGATGCTGGTGCTGCAAAGGCCGAGGTTTATCCGCTATTGGGCGATCGATATTTGTTAGGTCGATCGTCCAAATCTTCTGATATAGTGGTTCGCAATCCTGTTGTCAGCCACGTACATTTATCCCTGTCGCGGGATAGTCGGCGACG
>DMYK01000173.1:8971-10758 GCA_003483675.1 Microcoleaceae cyanobacterium UBA11344 | reverse complement strand
AAAAGGCGAGTAAAAAGTATCTCCCTGCGTCACGGCGACTTGTTTACATTAGGCCCGCCGGAACTCGCAGCCGCTGTCAGAATTCAGTATGTTGATCCGCCGCCTTTGTATTCGGAAGTTTTGCGTTACAGCTTTTACGGTGTCAGCGGAATCACTGCTTTAATCGCGATGTTGATAGGCGTTGAATGCACAAAGTTTCAAGTACGTCCTCTGCCGAGAAGTGTGAACGGGCCGGTGATTGTTTACGCTCGTGACGGGCAAACTCCCCTGCGTCCTCCTCAGAATAACGCTCATTTGGAATTAAAGCAATTGACAGATTTTTCGCCTTATTTGGCTAAGGCGATAATTGCTTCGGAAGACAGTCGCTACAACTGGCATTTAGGGGTAGATCCGATCGGGGTTTTGCGAGCACTTTTAACTAATGTTCGCGGTGGCGGAATTCGCGAAGGCGGTAGCACTCTAACGCAGCAGTTGGCGAGGAGTTTGTTTCGAGATTATGTCGGAACTCAAGACTCGGCGGGACGCAAGTTACGGGAAGCTGTAGTTGCTTTGAAACTGGAGAGTTATTACAGTAAAGATGAGCTGTTGCTGACTTATTTGAATCGGGTTTTTTTGGGAATTGACCTTTACGGTTTTGAGGATGCGGCTCGGTTTTATTTTGGCAAGTCGGCGAAGGATTTAACTTTGTCGGAGTCGGCGACTTTGGCGGGAATTTTGCCGGCTCCAAACAGTTTTAATCCGATTCAAAATTATCAGTTGGCGGTGCAGTATCGCGATCGGGTAATCGAGCGGATGCGGGCTATGGGGACGATTTCTCAGGAAGAAGCCGATCGCGCGAGGCGATCGCGAATTGAAATTAATCCGAAAGCTCGCGAATTTCTGCAAAGTACGATCGCTCCCTATTTCTACAGTTATGTATTTGATGAATTAGAGTTATTGCTGGGGGAGCAGTTAGCCAGAGAAGGCAATTTTATCGTAGAAACTGGCTTAAATCCCAGCCTGCAAAAAGTAGCAGAAAGTTCCCTCAGAAATACTGTTGAAAATGCGGGAGCAAGTGCTGGCTTTTCTCAAGGAGCAGTGGTAACTCTCAATACTGCAACAGGCGAAGTCTTAGCTTTAGTTGGCGGCGTAGATTATTTGCAAAGTCAGTTTAATCGGGCGACGCAAGCTTTGAGACAGCCCGGTTCTACCTTTAAAATTTTCACTTATACAGCAGCCTTGGAACGGGGAATCTCAGCCAGTAAAACTTATTCTTGCGCGCCGCTTTCTTGGGGCGGACAAAGTTACAGCGGCTGCGAAAGAACTAGCGGTAGTGCAGATATGTATCAGGGTTTAGCACAGTCAGAAAATGCAATTGCTTTGAGGGTAGCACAGGATGTCGGTTTAGACAATGTAGTGGGAATGGCTAGGCGTTTGGGGATTACTTCTCCCTTGCGTTCTGCCCCTGGTTTAGTATTAGGTGAAAGTGAAGTTAATGTGTTGCAATTAACGGGAGCTTTCGGGGCTTTGGCCAATCGGGGTTTGGGAAATCGTCCCCACGTAATTAAGCGAATTATTGACAGCAGCGATTGCAAAGATCGGAATAATTTTAAGACTTGCCGCGTGATTTATGACTATCAGAAAGATGGGGTAGCCAATCGACAGTTAGTTTCTGAAGCCGTAGCGGATACGATGACAGATATGCTGCAAGGTGTGGTGCGGGGAGGTACGGGTAGCAGTGCTGCTTTGGGGTTGGGAGAAGCTGGAAAAACTGGCACGACTAATGATAATAAAGATTTGTGGTTTGT
>DMYK01000173.1:8674-8800 GCA_003483675.1 Microcoleaceae cyanobacterium UBA11344 | reverse complement strand
TTATTCTACACTTTGATAAACAGGGCGACATCCAGATAATAAACCGTGCAAATTGACGACATTGCCGATTACTGCGATCGCCGGTGCTGCAAATCCAGTCGCCTCAACTTGCTCTACAATTGTAGA
>DMYK01000173.1:0-8632 GCA_003483675.1 Microcoleaceae cyanobacterium UBA11344 | reverse complement strand
CACTCAATCCTGCTGCTGTTAATTGGCCGATGATGTATGGTAAATTGTGAATTCCCATGTATATTACAATGGTTTCGGAGCCACGGGCGATCGCCTGCCAATTTACCTCTGGTCGATATTTTCCTGCTGATTCGTGACCGGTGACAAAAGTGACAGAAGAACTGTACGATCGATGTGTTAAAGGAATTCCCGCATAAGCAGGGGCTGCAATCCCAGAAGTGACACCGGGAACGACTTCTACAGAGACTCCAGCTTTGACCAAATCTTCCATTTCTTCGCCACCACGGCCGAAGATAAACGGATCGCCGCCTTTGAGACGAACAACTATTGCATTATCTTGAGCTTTTTCGATCAATAACTGAGTTGTTTCGTCTTGGATTAGCGAATGCTTGCCGCGACGTTTTCCGGCATCAATTCGTTCTGCTTGGGGGTTGATTGACTCCAAAATTTGAGGGCTAACTAAAGCGTCGTAAATTACAACATCGGCACACTCTAACAGAGTTTTTCCCTTCAGTGTCATCAAACCAGGATCTCCAGGCCCCGCACCTACCAAGTAGACTTTACCAACCGACATTTTTACCTCTTTTTTTTGTTGTTCCTCTTGTGTGTCTTTGCGGTTCATTTGTGAATTAACTCCCCAATTAAGTCTGCTAATTCTACAGTTGCGCCTAGAGGATTTGCTAGATGAATTTCTGCTGTGGGAAATTGCTGCTTTAACTGTGCGACTGTTTTGGCGATCGCATCTGTAATTCCTCCATTAAATAAGAAGTATGGCACTATTCCTATTTGCTGCTGTCCATCACGAACTAAACTGTCAATTCGTTCCTCCAAACTCGATTTTACAGACCAATAAGCTGTTACAGCGCCGACTTTACTAGCTATTTCTTCAACTGTCGAGTTGCCTCCCGGACGGCGGCTACCGTGAGATAGTAAAATCCACTTGGGCGAGCGCAAATTGGGGAGAAAAGCCACCTCTTGCATCTGAGTTTTTACCAATTTTATTAAGCCTGCTTTTTGGGTTCCCAAATGCGGCTGCAAGTTAATTGTTAGCTTGTCAGAAAAAGTTTTCCTGGCAATTTCTAGCTGGGCGGGTATGTCTTCGGCGACGTGAACTCCGGGCAATAAAAATATGGGCAAGATTTGGACTTCTGTCAATCCGAGGGAGAGGGTATGTTCGCCAAAATGGCAAATTTGTTCGTGCAGCGGTGCCGGGCCCAACTCTAAGGTGGCGGTTCCGACTGCGGGCACAGAGGAAGTGGCAGAATTGCTCAAAATTGGTGAATTTTGAGACAGTAGTTTAGCTAAGTTTTCCAGGGCTATTTGGGGTCGGGGGTCGCGACTGCCGTGAGAGACTAATAAATAGGTCGATCTGATCAAATCTAATCGTTGATTCGGGATTTTCATTAATTATAGCATCTTGGAGTTTCCCCTGAATATTACCGCACTCGGTTAATCTGGCTGACATGGCATCAAGATGTCGCTGTCAGGGAGAGAGACTGACAGAGCACAGCCCAAGTTTCTCGATCGGCTTCTTGCCACTTTTTACTTGACAAATAATCCCGCAGTTTGGTATAATTAACAGCAGGATATTAAATCAAATTAAGTTCCTAATTCAAAGTCATAAATCAAGAAGTCATAGCTCAATCAAAATTGATTGAGAAAATTTTTCCTGGGGATTGGTGGCGATATTGGTTGTTAAAAACTGAGGAGCGGGAGTTTTTAATAAACTTAAATTGGTCTTGTTATCGCTATTAATGAGAGTAGGAATAATCCGAGCTTTTGGCGAGGGAGATAGAGTTGGGACTACGAATCTTTAAAGCTGCATTGATATCTTGCAAAACTTCGACGGCGAAACTGTATCGCTGATTGAGATGAACTTTCAGCAATTTATCTAAGATTTCACCTAACTCGTTGCTAATAATTGTGCCTTTTGGGAGGTACTCGCGCCACCACCAACGCTCGCTGTTGCCGTCGTACATATCCAAGGGAGGAACTTGGGTCATCATGCGAATGCAGGTGACACCTAAACTGTAAAGATCGCTAGCAGGAAATACTTTTCCTCGCATTTGTTCGGGAGCTAAATAATCTTGGCTGCCGATTAAAGTTGCTGGACGGAGTAGGGCTGTATCGGTGAGCACTTTAGCAATGCCGAAATCGATCAATACTGGTTTGTGATCCGACTGGCGGCGGATAATATTTTCTGGTTTGATGTCGCGGTGAACAACGCGATGATCGTGGATGAATTGCAGCACTGGCAATAAGTCTTGGAGTAGTTGCCAAATCTGATTTTCATCATAGATATTCTGGTCTAATTCTTGTTTGAGAGTCTGCCCATCAATAAATTCTTCAACTAAATAAACATGGTGTTCTACTTCAAAGCAGGCTAACAATTTGGGGATTTGCGGGTGATTTCCGAGTTCATCTAAACAAATAGCTTCTTGCCGAAATAGATCTAGTGCTTTGCTGCATATTTCGGGATCGCGATCGTAAAAATAAAATTGCTTGACTGCACATCGGGGATGGGATGGGATGTCTTCATCGACTGCTAAGAAAGTTTTGCCAAATCCACCTCTACCTAAAGGTGCGATCGGTCGATATCGCTGTCTCAGCAAAAGATTAGAGCCACAACTTAAGCACAATTCGGCAGTGTTAAGATTTTGGGGATTTTGACATTTTGGGTTGACACAGTAGCTCATATTGATTTTGGATTTGAGATTTTAGATTAGGGAAAGGAGCAAGAATTAACTATTTTAGTCCTGGACGCACTCCGACAAAGAAACCGGGTTTTTTACTTAATCTGTGGGTAACAACGAAGTATTTTGGTAAAAAAACCCGGTTTCTGGACCCCGTAGGGACACGGCACTGCCGTGTCTAAAGCTGCACTTCATAAACCGGGGATACGCTGTATGAGCCTATTTTAATGTGCTGGCCCAAATCGGGACACTGGTTTGTTGCTGGGTTCGGCTTCATCGACCCGGAACTGCCGAAAGATTGGGGACCGGTCACAAGCTAAAATTATGCTAAAGTCAGACAGTGCATGGGATTGAAGGCACGGTGAATACAGGCGATCGCCCGAAATTCACAAAAATTCACAAAAAATTTGCTAAACCCCTAGACCTATGCTAACATTAGGTGCTATAGTGAAAAAAACACGGCGAGCGTAGCCAAGTGGTTAAGGCAGTGGTTTGTGGTACCACCATTCGTGGGTTCAATTCCCATCGTTCGCCCTTTTAAGTCTGTATTAACTGGTTCCCAGGCAGAGCCTGGTAACGAGTAGAATGAGTAGAATGATGCCCTGCGATGCAAGTTTCGATTGTGTTAATATTATATTAGTCGGGGCGACCAACAATTATTGAAAAATCAAGATGCCATCTTTAGTAGCAGAAGATTGGGGATATAAATTTACTGGAAATCGGGCGATTAATAAATTTATTCGCGATATTGAAGGAGAAGTGGCTTTAGCAAAATATTGCGATTGGGAATGCAAAGAGCGTGCCGAATTTCTGATGTCTGAGATTGCTGGCAAATCGCACAATCTTTTCTACGTGCGCCGCCAACAGGTAAATCAGAGATTTGCCGAAGAAGAAATTTGGGAATTAATCATTGCTACGGATCGAGATGATTTTGAATTGCCGGAATTGCTGCAAAAAGCCGATCGCACTTTACGATTATTAGCTTGTGTACGCTTTGAAGACGGAATTGGCGGCTTAAAGTTACTGGATGCTGGTTTAGTAAATCAGCTAAGAGGTAAGAAAGATGGGTATGTTTTGCCTGCGAAATTGCGAATTTTAGGAAGTAGAGCCGGCATTCCTGCAAAGTCGATCGCCCGCGTGCAACAACTGCCATTTTGGGACGATAGACACATCCCAACTGGGGAACAACTAAAAGTTTGGAACACTTTCTTAAAAGTTGAAAAACGCATTGCCGAAGCTCGTCAATTTTGCGTTCCTTTTCGAGGTCATAATTACGGTTCTAGCCTCAAAATCATCACTTTAGAAATTGATTGTAGTTCCGCAACTCTGGATGGCTATGATGAGAATTCCTTAGAATTGGGCGACTTTCGAGAAAGGCTGAAAAAGGCGCGAAATGAAGAAATTACCCTGTTTGATTCTGCACCGGGAAGCAGAAGCAGCCGAGATGGAGACACTTTAGGAACGATCGCCGAAATTGACTTTGAAAGCAGCAAGTTGCGGATTAAGTTAGATCCTGATTTAGCTGCGCGCATGGCTGGCGATCGTTATATACTGCCTAAACAAGGATTCTTGTATTTTGAGGCTGCTGGCGATATCAGTCAGATCAGACGCAAAGAACAAGCTTTAAAAATGTTGACAGATGGCCGCGCNNATTCGATGCAACTCAAGCAAGACCGCCGCAAAAAAATATTAAATTAGAGCGAGAAAACTTATTAAATCGCAATGCTAATGCTGACCAAATTGCGGCCGTAGAAAGGGTGCTTTCCGCACGGGATTTAATTCTGATTCAAGGCCCGCCGGGAACAGGAAAAACTACCGTTATTGCCGAAATTTGCTATCAAATTGCCCGTCTGGGTGGGAAAACGCTAATTGCTTCTCAAGCTAATTTAGCTGTAGATAATGCTTTGAGTCGGTTGGTTCACAATCCGGCGATTCGGGCTTTGCGGAAGGGAAAAGCTCATAAGGTGCAGGAAGAAGGGCAGCCGTTTCTGGAGGAAAATGCGATCGGCACTTGGCTACAAAATACTGCGACTGACTGCGAACAAAAACTATTACAGCGGCAGACAAATGTCACATATTTGCGGCAGTTGCTGACAGACTATGAACGATTTGCAGCTTACTTTGCCGCCGAAGCCGAATTTTATAACCAACAGAAACATCTCCACAGTAGCCAGGCAAATCTTGAGGCTAACTGCAACCACCAAGAAACAGCATACCAGGAAAGTTTAGCACAAAAAAATGAAATTGAATCTTTATTTTTGGGTTTAGAAAATCTCCTGGCTGCACCGAATGTCAAGTGGGAATCTCCAGAAATTGCCGAATTTTTGCCCAGACTGAAACCATACTCAGAAGGCAATGTTTTAGTAGAAAACTTTCTGGGAAATGTGCGGATCGCCGCCAGCAATGCTACTCAACTTGGCTTTGTTAGGCCCGCTTGCGGTGCTTTTGGAATTGCGGTTTGGCTGCGGGAAACTGTAGCGCCCCAAATATCGGAATTTAAGACAGCATTTGATGGTGCTGATGATGCTTGTAATGCTATGTCAGGGGTTGTGGAATCGCTGCGGGTGTCGCGGCAGATTTCTGATGCTTTGAATCAGTTACAATTGGGCGATAGGCAACAGACAAATCGCCATAATTTAGAGCAGAAAATCCAGAATTTAGAACTGCGAAAAGCGGAAATTGCGATCGTTGTCGTCGCAGTTGCAACATGGATTCAGACAGCAGATACTCGACTTTATGAAGTTGTGAAATCTTGTTTGGAAACGGGGGCGTTGCTGACCGATGACATGGTAGAATTGCCTGTGGGATTGTTGAAAATTGCCCGATCGCTCAAATTGCCGATCGTCCCCCCTAAATGGAAAGTTAATTTGCCCGATTTAGAGCGCTTGCAAAAGGCAATATCCCATGAAGCCAGCGCAGGTTTTAAGGACATTCAAGGCCAACAATTCCGGTTTAGCGAGTTTTTGCACCTAAATTTGAGTCAAACGCCCATCGTGCTCTCAGCGGGCGATCGGACTCAATGGCAACAACTAGCAAAAGACTTTGATAACTATTCCCAAGTAACTCGCAGTCAGCGCCAATTTATCCTAGAAAAAGCTCGCAGTTTGTTAAGTAATATTCAACAAATTTACAGTGCATCTTTCCAGCCAAATAACATCGAGACTACACTAGATCACCTCGTCAAAGAATTGCTGCACAGCCTCCTCGGAAATGTGCGGCAATGCGTGGTTCCCCTGAAAACCGAAACCGAACAGCAACTACAAAAACAGCAACAGCTATTAGAGCGAATCAACTTAAGCTTAAATCAGCCAGAAATATCCGCCCTTAAACTTCAGTTAGAAACAGCACAGCAAGCAACTAACTTAAAAATTAACACAGTAACTAATCTACTGCAAGCAATTGTCCAACAGTCAAACGTACCTGAAAAATTGCGGATTCTAGCAGAACAATATATTGCCCAAAAATCTAATATTTGGGAACAGCCGCAGCAGTTTTTAAAGCAAGTTGATGCTTGGAAAGCAAATGCAGTTCAGCTTGAAAGTTCCATTGCTGGCTTAGATCCTTTCGGTGTTTTGAATATCATCAAAAACAGTCTCAACGAGCATTTATCTCCGCTGCAAATAGCCACCGAAAATTCGCAGCAGCAACTTCAACAACTCCAAAAAGAATTGAGCGAAATTCTGGATGAACTCCAACAGCAACAGCTAACACCAGCATTAATTATTGAGAGAAATTGGTGGGAGTCAGCATGGCAAAATATCCCCGATCAATACAAACCAGAAGTGAGTAGTACGGGATTATTCACTGTGGAGTTTTTACGCAAAATCAAGCGACAATTCAACAATTGGCGGCGGGAATTAGCACAAGACGAAACCGAACTAAAGCGCTCTAAAAACTTCGTTACCGACTGGATTAAAAAACTCCGCAATCCCTCAGAAAAAGACCAAAGCGATTTAAAACAAATTTATATTGACAATGCCAATGTTATTGGCATTACTTGCGTGCAAGCAGCCAGTTTCGACTTTAGCAAAAACTTTCCCAGCTTTGATGCAGTCATCATTGACGAAGTTAGTAAATGCACTCCTCCAGAATTATTAATTCCCGCTTTGAAAGGCAAAAAATTAGTATTAGTAGGCGATCACCGACAATTGCCGCCAATGTTCGATCGCAATACGATCGACGATATTGCCGAAGAAATCGGCTGTACCGGAGACGAACTAAGTTTCATCAAAGAATCCCTGTTCAAAGTTTTGTTTGAAAATGCCAGCGACAGCATCAAACAAATGCTGACAACTCAATACCGAATGCACCCGCAGATTATGGGAGCAATCAATCAATTTTATGACCAAAAACTCAACTGTGGAATTGCCGAACCCGATACCAGACGCGCCCACAATCTCGCAGGTAAAATCATTCAAGAAAATAATCACATACTCTGGGTGAAAACGCCCGTTGGACAAGGTTTTGAAGAAGAAAAAAATGGCACTTCGCGCTTGAATGTCAAAGAAGTAGATGCAATTGAACGTTTGTGCGAGCAAATGGAAACAGCTTGGCAGTCCAAAATTGCCGAGGGTGAACCGCCCAAAGAAATCGGAATTATTACTTTTTACGGCGCTCAATTGAGGTTAATTCAAGATAGAATTGAACCAGAAAAATTTCCCTCTTTGAGCATCCGCACCGGTACTGTTGACATATTTCAAGGCATGGAAAGACCTGCGATTATTGTCAGCACAGTGTGCAATAATAATAGAGGCGATATTGGATTTGCTAAGGAACCGGAACGGGTGAATGTGGCATTTTCCCGCGCTCAAGAATTGCTGGTAGTTGTTGGCTGCCACGATTTATTTACCCAACAAACAGGTACTGTCGGAAAAATGTATCAGGAAGTTTCAAAAATTGTGCGTTACTTTGGAGGTTTTGTAGATGTTTCTAGCGTCATCAACTAAACCAATTGATTCAAATTTAAGCGCCGTCGTCGAACAAATTGAGCAACAAAATCCCGGTTTGTCAGTTTTGGCTGCGCGTCAATTCCGCTGTGTAAGGCGACAAACACCTTTGGAGGTGACAATTAGCGAACCTCGTGAATTTAACGTGCTCGAAGAGTTCATCCTGCGGGCTTGCATTGAGTTTGTACCTGCGCCAACTTTGAAAGAATTGGCTGATTTGCTGGGCTTAGACGAGATTTTTGTGACAACTACAGCGACTACTCTGGTTAGTTTAGATATCTTGGAGGTGTCTGCAACGGGGAAAATTGCGATCGCACCGGGAGGAAAAGAATTTTTCGAGCTAGGTGCTGTTAGTCGATCGCAAATTCAATCAATTTATGCCATTTCCGATCCTTTAAATCAAACTCTTACCTTTAACTTCGATGCTTTACCGACACAAACAGTAAACTTGCCAGATTTAGCAGATTTAGTAGGCCTAGAACATAAAATTGCTGACATTGCAAATTTAAGTATAGCAGAAATCCAGCCATTAATTCAAGCTTCCGGCTTAGGAATTCACATACCAGCCGACGGAAAAATTGTATCAAAGTTCGATGTAATTGGCGACGATTTAAATCTTTGGCAAACCATCTCAATTTTTGTTTTGTTTGACGCGATCGAAAATAAAACAAATATCCAAGTGCGACAGGGAAAGCAAATATTAGAAACAGCATCAAACCTGTTAAACGAGCTCGAATTTCAAGAAAAAATATCCTTGAATGACTTGTGCAAATTAACAGAAGATGTGATTTTGCAAGAACAAGAGATCATCCCCGCTCCGAAAAATCGGAAACAGGCATCTAAGAAGAAACGCCAGGAAACGGAGTCAGGAAACAAGCAATATGAGGAGTAAAGTCCTCACTACCAACAGGTTTGTAGTCAGGACTTTAGTCCCGATCAACTCAAAACTATTCTTCCCCCCTACTGAGTCTTAATACAGCGGAAACCGCTGTT
>DMYK01000484.1:3452-3625 GCA_003483675.1 Microcoleaceae cyanobacterium UBA11344 | reverse complement strand
CAACAATCGTCCACTGCGACTTCCCTCTGTTACCGTCTTAGTCACCCGAAACTCCAGAGAGAGTTCTCTGGTTACTAGGCTCTTCCTTTCCAGGAAGAGCCGGATTTTTGCCTCGGATTTTCCCGGAACATTGTTTAGCTGGCATGAATTTTAGAAAGTCAAAGCAAAAAATC
>DMYK01000484.1:0-3410 GCA_003483675.1 Microcoleaceae cyanobacterium UBA11344 | reverse complement strand
AGGTTGTCCTAGTTTTTCAGATTCCAAAATAAGACTTATAATCTCCTAGTTTAACAGGGATTACCTAAATTTTGCTGCTTCAATTGATCGGGGTGATGATCACACAAAACTTAATTGATTAAGGAGAACATCCATGAAGTTTGTAAAACTCTTACTGGCCGCAGCATTAATGTCTGCTTCGATTAGCCCCGCCTTGGCCCAACAAGTTCAAATTTTAGGCGCAAGCTATGGTGGTAGTGGTTGCCCCGACAGATCCGCCAGTGTCAGCGTCAGCCCCGATGGTCAAGAACTAAGCATTCTATTTGATAAGTTTGCAGCCCTGGGAAATGTCTCAGCAGAAAAGCGGAAAAGCTGTAATCTGAGCATTCCGATCAAAGTACCCCAAGGCTTCCAGATTTCTCTCTACGATGCTGATTATCGTGGTTATGTCGCACCAAAAACCAGCGGAAATCTACGAGCAGAATACTTTTTCGCTGGCACCCGTGGCCCAGTTTTTTCCCGGACTTTCAACGGCGAAACTAACTATAACGTTCGAGATAGCTTAGCAACCGTAGCAGATGTTTGGTCTCGTTGCGGTGACAGCATAAATATGCGCGTGAATGCTGCGATGACTGCCAGTGGTAGTGGTATGGCCACCGTTGACTCTTTTGATCTTGCTCACCGTGGTTTGGTTTATCACATCAAATATCGCACCTGTCGCTAGAGATGTCGAGAGTGGGGCATAGGGCATAGGGCATGGGGCATGGGGCATAGGGCATAGGGCCTTGGTAGCCCGTCTCTCCCCCTCTCCCCTCTCCCTTCTCCCCCTCTCCCCTCGCAATTTTGGCGAATAGCACCAGGTGCGATCAGATCTTCCACAGTCTCCAATTTACTATTACTCAATTTCATGAAACTAGACACCGATAAACATCATTTTCTTTAAAAAAGTCAAACTGACTATAATCCAAAATATTATCTAGGATCGCATTTTTATCGAGCTTGATCAACTTATATTCCCATTTCGAGCCGCTGACTTCCCGTTTGATGCGATCGGAAACTATCACCGAATTTTTTTCTGTGCCCGGAGATACTATTTTACTTAAATGTTCCAGTCGATCGGCTATGTTAATATCTTTACCGTAAGTACAAGAGCGAAATATATATAAATTTCCTTTAGTAACTCCCACAGACAAGCCGCAAGGTATTTGATTGCTGTGAATAAAAAGTTTCCAATTTTCGCACAAACTTTCCATTGCCGCTAAAGCCGCATGAGCTTCCGGGAAAGTTAAAAGGTGCGAATCGCCAACGATACTCCGAATTGTGCCGCCGTATTCTTCGCAAATTGTTTTTTCAAAATTATCGAAGTTTGTGAGCAAGTATTCAACATCTTTGATTGAGTTGGATTCTTGATAAGCAATAAAACCTCTCAATTCAGCTTTAATTATTGCTTGATTTTTGACAATTCGCGTCTTATAACTTTGGTCAACTTTGTAGACTTTTTCAGGTTCGCTCATCCCTTTCAAAGCAAACTCATTCACGAAGGATGTTTGCACTTCTGCTTTGTTGAGTGCCAGCCAAGCTGCTTGGGACAAATATATTTCATCAGGGGGGGTTACAGATTCTATGCGAGCTGTTAAATTCACAGTATCCCCAAAGATATCTTTATCTTGGTGCAAGACATCTCCTAATGTAATCGACACCCGAATAGCCAAGCGTTCGTCGCTCGATTTGCTAGACTGCTGAGCCCTCAATTCCTGCTGCATTTCTATGGCTGCCATAGCCGCTGCTGTGACGCTGGGAAAAATCATCCAAAATGAATCACCTTCCCCTTTAATCACACTTCCTTCATTTCTGGTGCTAATATCTGCAATAAAAGTTTTATGATCGTTTAATAAGCTACTTAAGTCCGACTGAGATAATTTTTTAACTCTGACGGTATATCCGCAAATATCCGTTTTTACGATCACAGTAGAACGCAAATTAGCCATAACCTGCCCTGATTTATAAAAAAACAAGCAATTAATTTTCTTTGGCAAAGACGCGCCGATTCGCCTCCGATCCCTCGCGCCTTTGCCCGATCAATCTCCTAAATCTCGTCAGGAATGTTTCTGCAAGTATGGTAGCATCTGGCCCCTTGTCTGGTGTATAGTAACCAGCGGCTCTTTTGGCGATGATTTCAACTTGTGCATCTGCGGGAATCCAATGTTCAGGAAGGGGAATGCGATCGACTACCTGAATGCCAGAATTACTAATCGCATTGTATTTCTGATCGCTCATGGACACTAAACGGTCAATTCGAGAGATCCCCAACCAGTGCAACACATCTGGCATTAATTCTTGAAACCGCATATCTTGAACTCCGGCGACACATTCAGTGCGAGTAAAATACGCATCAGGGCGATCGCCTCCTGACTGACGTTTTCTAGCATTGTACACCAAAAACTTAGTAACTTCGCCCAAAGCTCTCCCTTCCTTGCGGAAGTAAACAATTACCCCAGAGTCGCCAGCCTGTGCCGTTTGGATGCAAACCTCAATCCCCTTTACTAGATAAGGGCGACAGGTGCAAATATCAGAACTGAAAACGTCTGAACCGTTGCACTCGTCGTGGAAGAGCACCGCCAACTGCTTCTGTGGGTCAGAAATATGCGCGACATCCCCAATAATATAGACTGTAGTTCCGCCAATTGGTGGCAAGAAAACCTGCAAGTCAGGCCGCCTCACTAAGTCCGCAAACATTCCCCCTGTTTGTTGAAAAAGAACGCGATGAAAATCGTTTTCTTCAACACCAAATCCCTGGGCAATTCCTGGCAAATACCACAGGGGATCGATCGCGATTTTAGTTACCGCCAAATGCCCTCCTGCTTTAATCATCTAATTTGTGGATATTTTTGTTGAATCCAAATACAGAGGTAACCGAAAAATTAACAAATAGAGAAAGAGGGAAAAATAGATGTTTACAAATCCTGCAAAGGTTGCTATAGTTACAGATGATAGCACTGAATTATCAAGAAAATATTAACTCATAAATTGAATGTTGCCAAGTACATCTAATTATTTGCTAAAAAATGCTGGCGTGCCCGTGTCTCTCTCAGAGACGCAATCGATCGCACTTAACCCCGATCCAGTCGCAGTCAGACAGACTGGCGAGGGTTTGTGTTTAGTGGATTTGGAAATTGCAGCAGGTGCGATCGCCCAAATTACCCCCGCAGGTACAGAAGCCCCATCCCAAATTGCAGATATCCCAGTTGTAGATTTGCGGGGTGGGTTTGTGTTTTTCCTTGCTTTGTGGATATGCACACCCATTTAGACAAAGGTCATGCTTGGGAGCGATCGCCCAATCCCGATGGAACTTTCGCCAGTGCGATCGAAGCAGTGGGCGCTGACGCTCAAAAAAACTGGAATGCAGACGATGTTTATCGGCGCATGGAGTT
>DMYK01000114.1 GCA_003483675.1 Microcoleaceae cyanobacterium UBA11344 | reverse complement strand
CGCAAGTTTCAGACACCGCGAGTTTACCTAAATTTAACGCCGCGCGAAAATTTAGAGTTGTCTTGCAACCGTGATAAAAATGTGTTTGCAACTCTGTTTAAGCCTTCTCCTGTTGCTGAAAAACGCACGGTTTCTGGTTTGTTAGAAACCATTGGTTTAGTTGCTAAAGCTGATGTTTCGGCTGGTTTGCTTTCTCACGGGGAAAAGCAGTGGTTGGAAATTGGAATGTTGGTGGCGCAATCTCCTGATTTGTTGTTGGTAGATGAGCCTGTGGCGGGTTTGACTGATGAGGAAACGATGTTAACGGGAGATTTGTTAATTTCGCTTGCCGAAAGTCATTCGGTGTTGGTAATTGAACATGATATGGAGTTTGTGCGACAAATTGCGCGGCAGGTGACGGTACTGCATCAGGGTGCGGTTTTGTGTGAAGGAACTATGGATGAGGTGCAAAATGACGATCGGGTAATTGAGGTATATTTGGGAAAACCAGAAAATTCATAAGTTAAACGAATAACAACTAACCATTACCAATTTAAAAAATATGCTGCAAGTCTCTAATTTGAATGTTTACTACGGCGAAAGTCACATTCTCCGCGATGTCGATTTAAGCGTAAATGCGGGGCAAATGGTTTGCTTAATCGGCCGCAATGGTGTGGGCAAAACTACTATGTTGAAAACTCTAATGGGTTTGCTGCAACCCCGCAGTGGCACGATTAATTTTGGTGGAGAATCTATTGTTTCTAAGTTGACTCACCAGCGGGCTAGATTGGGCATTGGTTATGTTCCTCAAGGACGAGAAATTATTCCTAGATTGACTGTCAAAGAAAATTTATTGTTAGGTTTGGAGGCGAAACCAACCAGGACAAAAAATCCCGAAATTCCTGATGAAATATTTGATTTATTTCCGGTTTTGAAAACTATGCTGGAGCGCATGGGCGGCGATTTGAGCGGGGGACAGCAGCAGCAGTTAGCTATTGCTAGGGCTTTGATGGGAGAGCCGCAGTTGCTGGTTTTGGATGAACCTACGGAGGGGATTCAACCGTCGATTATTTTGGATATTGAAGCTGCTGTGCGTCGTGTGGTTGCTACTAGGGGAATTTCGGTTTTGTTGGTGGAGCAGCATTTGCATTTTGTGCGGCAAGCTGACTGGTATTATGCTATGCAAAAAGGGGGCATTGTGGCTTCTGGAAGCACTGGCGAGTTGAGTGATGAGGTGATTCAGAGGTTTTTGGCTGTTTGATATTGAAGTCAGGCACTCTAAGAGATTTTGACACGGATACACGGATTAATTAACAATCAGGAAACGAGGCTAGCCTCTAGATATTTATTCCCAGGCTAGCCTGGGAACAAGGAAAGGGCAAGCGTTTAGATTTGAAAAATGGCTTATTCGTCTGGGTTCGCTTGGTATTCTGCGATCGCAGTTTGGATTTCCTCGGCGGAGACATTTGCTTGTTCTGATTTCGAGTAAATCAGGTGTAAAACAACTTGAGTCTGTGATTCAACTTGATAAATCAAGCGATAACCGCCGCTCTTACCAACTTGGGCATCACTGTTTTTAGCCCGGACTTTGTAAACGGTGTATTGAGTCCCTGTAATTTAGTTTCCCATAAAGTTTCCTTGGATAATCTCATCTAGGACTGGCTGAATATCGGTTTGAATTTGGCGATACTTTTTAGCGAGTCCTTTGAGGCGGCGTTTGAATAGTGCTGTGAATTTGAGTTGGACTGGCATATCAGACATTGATACCGTCCCAGAGTTCCGATATGGGAAAGGTTTGTCCCGATGAGGCTTGGTGGAGGGAGGCTTTCAGATCGGCGAGGATTTGGTCGTTGGAGTCGGTATCTGAGTCAAAATCTGAGTCGAAGTCTGGGGCGATCGCGGATTGTGTCCGACTGGTCAAAAATTCCAGGAATGCCAGGGTTTGCTCTAAAAGCGGTTCAGGAGTCCGTTCGATCGCTTCGAGAAGGCGTTGTTTAATCGGCGACATAAGACTACCTCTAAATTTAGCTCCTCCCATCTTATCAGTTATTATTATTAATTTTTTCTGCCGTCTGGCATGGTTGTGCCGGTCATGCTTGCTCGATCAAAACTAGCGCCATCTATGTTAGCATTGCGGAGGTTGGAGCCTGAAAGGTTGGCATCTCTTAAGTCGGAAAATCGTAAGTCTGCACTGTCTAAATTGGTGTTTTTTAAGTTGGCTTTTCTGAGGTTAGTATTGCTGATTCTTGCTTCTCTTAACACTGCTCCGCTTAAGTCGGTGCGTGCTAAGTTGGTGTTGACAAAATCTGCTAACTCGAAGGTGCTGCGGCTGAGGTTGGCGTCTGATAAATCGGCTCCTGTCAGGATGGGATTTTTGAGGCGGATGTTAACTAATTTTATGCCTCGGAGGTCGCAGCGAGGGCAGCTTTGAGTTTGGAGGAGGGTTTCGACGTTGGCGTTGATTTGGTCTATTTGTTGCTGTGAAAGCTTTTCGGCAAATTCGGGGGAGACGTAGCCGAGGTTTTTGGGGTCGGATTTTTGGGGTTGGGGAGTTTTTGGTTGGGCGATCGCACTTAGGTGCTGTCCCACATGAGACAATTCTAGAGTTACTGCAAAAATTAGCAGGGCGATCGACATTGTGATTTTTTTCATAAATAAATAACTTTTACCTTGCAAATATACCATTTATATTGTATAATAATTCGCAACTACATTGAGCTAAATAAATCCAAATTTAGATAAAACACTTCGGAACCGTCTGGTGAGCGAATTAACTTTTCTACTGCGTCAGGGAGTTGATTTTGGCGGTAGAATTCGGGAATTTCGCAGAAATTCTCTTCGGAAATTTCCAAGATTTTGGGCATATCAGGAACCGGAATTCCCAGGCGATCGCTCTTATTTAAACTGCAAACAATCAGATAGTTGCTGTCAGCAATACTCCGGCTGCTGGGAAAGATTTTAGATAAATTAATCAGCGTAATTAGTTCTTCTTGGTGCCGCACTAAACTTTGACCGCTATCTAAGAAAGCGTAGGGATTAAAGTCTTTGACA
>DMYK01000613.1:1630-4119 GCA_003483675.1 Microcoleaceae cyanobacterium UBA11344 | reverse complement strand
GCGATCGCCAGTTTTCTCGACACAATCGAGTCCGTCTACAATAATAAGTAGTTAGAATCCCAAAAAATGTATGCCAGTTGTAGCAGTTAAAACTTACATAGAGTATCGGAATGATGCCTATTGGGTTGAAGGAACTCGGATTTCTCTTGACTCGATCGCCTATGCTTTCCAACAAGGATTATCGCCCGAAAGTATTGTTCAGTCTTTCCCATTACTGACACTGGAACAGGTTTATGGCGCGATCGCCTTTTATCTAGCCAACCGCGCTGAAATCGACGCTTACCTAGCCGCCGAAGAAGCTGCATTTGATGCCATGCCTCAACCTCTACAAACCAGCGATCCAGTTTTGTACAACAAACTGATGGCAGCTAAAGCAGCAAGACAGCAGGTGCGATCGTGAATGTGCGCTACCAAGCTGATGCTGACTTGAATCAGGCAATCGTCACAGGATTACTGCGACGAGAAACTACAATCGACATTCAAACTGCTTTTGCTGCTGGGTTAGAAGGCGTTAAAGATTTAGAAGTGCTGGCAATTGCAGCACAGCAAAGACGTGTTCTTGTCAGCCACGATCGCAAAACAATGCCATCCGAATTTGCTGAGTTCATTACTACCAATCAGAGTGCTGGAGTCATTATTGTTTCCCGAAAAATACCGATGCAAATTGTCATCGAAGAACTGCTGGTGATTTGGGCCGTATCTAGTGCAGAGGAATGGGTCGATCGTATTGCCAAGCTACCCCTCTGATGCAAACTAAATCGGAATTATTCATTTCTCTCTTCTGGAGACTCTGCGGACTCTGCGGACTCTGCGGTTTAATCATTCAGAAACAACCCTAAACCATATTACGCAAAAACCCGGTTTCTTTACTTAATTATTTTAAATTGACTGAGATTCTAAGAAACCGGGTTTTTGACCAAATCTGCGGGCTGCAACGAAATCTTGTCGTAAAAACCCGGTTTCTGGGGCCCATGATAAGATTAATTCGACTGAATCTGCGAATTCAAAACCTTAGAAATGCGATCGCGCGTTTCCTCCAAATGAGCCCGCGTATAAGCATCGGCATTCCGATCCAAATTCCGAATACTCTTACTCAAACCCTCCCGCAACTGCCGCAACTCGTACCAAGCCAAACTCCGCGCATCTTCAGGAACATTCGTTTTTCGCAGCACCATTCCGATCAAAATCGCCAAATGTTCCCGCTGCAACGATCGCCTAAAAGTCGAAATCTCCATCTTTTTATTTGTCGGTTTTAAAACCTCTTGCCAAACATTTTTTTGCACAGTATCCAACACTTCCGGCAACCTTAAAGCGCTTTCCGGCGAGGATTTTAACTCGGCATCCCGCAGCCTCGCCAAACGCATCGGAGAGAGCAAAACCCGCAATACAAACCGCTGCAAAAAGGTAATGCGATCGCCGATCGGATAATCTAAAGGAAACACCAAAGCTGGACTTCCCCAGTGATTCCAGCGAGAAGGCGCTAATTTATTCAACAACTCCGGCGCAAAACTAAACGCATCTGGTGCAAAAACGTACTTATCCAGTGTTGCTAATGCTTCTCGTTGTTGACTAAGTGCGATCGGTACAAACGGCAATTTCCCCTGCGGATCACCAGGGCGACTCCGGCTAAACGACTCTCCACCGATGTACAAAGTAGCATTCATCACCTGCTGAACATAATAGCCAAACACCGAATCAAACATCACCCGAAGTTCATTGTAACCATCATCCCCAACCGGAATTCGGCTTTCCAAACGCTTCCACATCGCCCTAGAATTATCCAATTGTGATTGCGAATAGTGCAGCATATTGGCACTAAGATCGAAGGTATTGGCAGCGGGATCGAGAATATCAACAGAATCCTCATCCGGCGCGTAAGCTAATTGCGGTTCCGCAGCGCGACTAGCAATTTGTTGTAGCATTGGCAATTCGCTACTAGGATTGACAGCACCAAGCACCTTGTAACCATACTCGATCGCCCAATCATCATAAGGCCCCACAATCGTCGAATAATAGTCGCCCTGTACAGTTCCCTGCGGTGCCAAATTAACCGGCACATAATCCATCACCGACGCTACCAAACCTTGGGTGCGAGTTAACTGAATATTGTTCAAATCCTCCGGTTGCAGCATCGTACTACCGTGAAAATTGTGTCTCAAACCCAAAGTATGACCAACTTCGTGGGCCGTCAAAAATCGGATATATTGATTCACAAAATTCTCAATTTCCGAACTATTAGGTGTCGCTCCTAACAGAGACATCGACATGGCACCGATCGCAAATTGTTGGCTTGATTCCAACCCAAAGCACAGATCCGAATCCGACATCAACCGCGACAAAGGCGAGCGCTTTTGCTGTTGGTATCTTTCCACCAAATTCGGCAAATCATCAGCAATTCCACCAGGAGAATTTTCCTTGTTTCCAGTTTCTGAATTCCCATTTTCCAGCAATTTCAAATAGCGAGAATACATCCCGAACTGACAAGGATT
>DMYK01000613.1:454-1590 GCA_003483675.1 Microcoleaceae cyanobacterium UBA11344 | reverse complement strand
CCCTGTTTGATTTGCCGGACAATATTAGCATCCAACAAAATATCTGCATCCAAAATTTCCCCAGTCAGCGGGTTAGTGCGAGATGGGCCGAGGCCTGCAAACTGAGGCTCAAAAGAACTCGACCAGCGAATAGTATTGTAGCGCACATCAGCCGGGTCCCATTTCGCATGATCCGGCATTTGTTTAACCTGAATTGCTTCAGTAAATCCCGCCTTTTCAAAAGCTTTATTCCACATCAAAATGCCTTCACGAATGGCATTTCGGTATTCCAGAGGCACATTGTTTTCAATCCAAAAGACGATCGGCTGTACCGGTGGCGAAAGCGGGGCCGTGGGGATTTGTTTTTGCAAATGCCAGCGATTGACATAGCGCACAAAAGGCTCCCGGCTGCTATTGTCAGAAAAGTCCTTATATGCTGTCAGAAAATAGCCCACTCGCTCGTCCGCCAATCTGGGGCGATAGCCGTTATTCAGTGGCACTTCCGAGAAACTGTAGTGAATGCGAAGATTAAAAGCCCGACTGTCAGGAACCGAGGGTAAATAGTTGACAGAACTGTCATTTTCGCTTGAAAAACCGTAGACAGAAGCAATCTCCACATTCAGCGGAAAGGCTTTAATTTCTTGAAAATAAGACTTGTCAGCATCTATCGAGTAAGGCGCACCCAAAATCATCGGCAAAAACGATTTTAATCCTGGCAAATCTCGCTGTTCGCTCATCAGCAAATCGCCCAAATCTATCAGCAGAGTTTGTCTTTGTGGATGAATACTTTTGAGGGGCAAAGAATAGAGAACCGATTCACTAAATCCCCGTTCTACCGAACCTGCTTGCGGGTCGCCCCGGACTTGTGCGAAAATTTATATTAGGAATCACAAAATGCACGTTATTTTGGACGCGCCGCAGTTGAAATAAGAAATCTCCGATCGGCATTCCGCTCAAAATTCCTGCTTCTCCTAAACCCGAAGCCAAAGTCACAAAACACAGGAACTTTTTGGTAAGTTGTTGTGGCTTGAATTTCCAGATAAACTTTATCTGTTGCTTTATTATGGTAAAGGGTGAACATCCCCTCCAACTTTTGCGCGTCTTTGACAACCAGCTCGAAGGGTTGCAGAGCTTGCTGTTCTCCTCTTTGTTCCTTC
>DMYK01000613.1:0-402 GCA_003483675.1 Microcoleaceae cyanobacterium UBA11344 | reverse complement strand
TACAAAAAATACCAAAGGCAGATTTTTTTTGGGATTTTTTATCTGTGGATTTTTGCTAGTTTCAGGAAATATCAATTTTTTCATTTTATGTTATGGCCTTGGGGAGGGCGGGTTTACAAATACCCTGGATGTAAATCATAGATATTGATCAACCCGCCCTTACAAAATCTGAATCATTACTTCTAAAATAACTCAAAACAGAAAACTATTTCTTGGCTGGCCAGGGAATCATCGGATCTTCAGCTAACCGCTTAGAAACTGCGATCGCCCCGTAGCGGTTGAGGTGGCTGGGGTCGGAAAAAGATGCTCGCGCCTCCGGCCACAATAAACTATGATCTCGGAAAATTAAGTCGGTTTGAGCAGCCATTTGTTGCATATATTGCCGGAATTCCTGTTCGTAAG
>DMYK01000516.1 GCA_003483675.1 Microcoleaceae cyanobacterium UBA11344 | reverse complement strand
CCCCTCAGTACCAGGGATACCAAAATCCCGGCACAGAATCAGCAAAAAGCTGACCAGTCTCGATCCCATATCTCGATGAGCCAGCGTCTCGATCATCATCTCAGTTTGCAAAATCCGAGATGAAAGTCCCCGCAGCATGACTATTGACAGTTCAGGGTCTTCTTTAAGGGCTTTCTCGACTTGTTCGATCGGCAATGAGAGCAATTCCACCGGCGTAAAGGCTACCGCGTGGTAAAACCTGTCTGAGCGGTGTCCCGTAATCAGAGACAGCACCCCAAATACGCTGTTTTCGCGCAGGAGGGCGACTGTAATTTCTTCTCCTGCTTCATATAGCCTGGAGAGTCTTACAGCACCTTTAATGAGAACGTAGACGCGCTCAGCCGGGTCTCCAGGGAAAAAAATTGTCTTGCCCCGTTCAAAGCTTTCCACAATGGGTGGAAAAGCCCCGCCGCTGATTTGGCGGAACACGGCTGCTAGCGGTCTATCATAGGTCACGACTTGATCCTTTGTACTAATCAATGCTCTGTAAGTTGAAAATTAACATTATTTATTGAGTAAATATACTTCCCAACCTCCTGTATCCGGGATTCAGTTACTTCCATGCAATGTTAAGGTAAGCACACACTGTATGATTAAATCTAGCCCTTCTCTTAACTTTCTCAATTCCGCCCCCATGTAGCTCCACAACAAAATTAATCTCAATTGTGTCTCAATTGTGTCTCAATTGTGTCTCAATTCTGTCTGAATCAGTTAAATCTGAATCAGTTGTGTCTAAACTGGCGGGGTTGTCGGAGCTAGCCAACGAGAACGGTGCAAGTTGCTTTTACATAAACTTACGATGATAGATTTGACCGGAAAAAATGCTCTTGTTACGGGCATTGCCAACAATCGCTCGATCGCCTGGGGCATTGCTCAGCAGCTCCACAAAGCAGGAGCCAATCTCGGCATCACATATTTGAAGGACGAGAAAGGCCGGCACGAGCGCAAAGTCGCTGAACTCGTGGAACCGCTCAATCCCAGTCTGTATTTGCCCTGCAATGTCCAAAATGAGAGCGAAATTGAGTCTACTTTTGAGACGATCGCCCAAAAGTGGGGCAAGTTGGATATTCTGGTTCATTGTTTGGCCTTTGCCGGCAAAGACGAACTATCGGGAGACTTCAGCAACACTTCGCGACAAGGCTTCTCTAACGCTTTGGATATTAGCGCTTATTCGCTGGTGCGGCTTTGTGCGGCTGCTAAACCGCTGATGACGGAAGGTGGCAGTGTTGTCACCTTGACTTATTTGGGCGGTGTCCGAGTTGTTCCTAATTATAACGTGATGGGAATTGCTAAAGCAGCTTTGGAAATGAATGTTCGCTATCTGGCGGCGGAACTCGGCCCGTTAAATATTCGGGTAAATGCGATTTCTTCAGGCCCAATTCGGACTTTGGCTTCGTCAGCAATTGGCGGAATTCTGGACCTGATTCACCACATTGAGAAAGTCGCCCCCCTGCGGCGCACGGTGACTCAACAGGAAGTAGGAAATGCTGCGGCTTTTCTGTGCAGCAATCTGGCTAGCGGGATTACCGGTCAGATTTTGTATGTGGATTCTGGTTACGAAATCATGGGAATGTAACAGCTTGCAAACAGTTGACAGTTGACAGTTGACAGTTGACAGTTGACTGTTCGATTTTCACTGTCTGCTGGAAAACTGCTAATCCCAAATTACTAATTAATTACTAATGAATGACCAATTGCGACTTATGGAGATAATCGATCGCCCTTCTCTTCCTCCTGTAAATTCAGTTAACCAGCCCAGGGCCGCCTCCGTGAAGCGCACAACACTGGAAACCGATGTCAATGTTAGCCTGAATCTCGACGGTTCGGGAACTTGCAAAGCCGCCACGGGAATTCCGTTTTTAGACCATATGTTGGATCAGATTGCTTCTCACGGATTGATCGATTTGGATGTCCAGGCGATCGGCGATTTAGCCATTGACGATCACCACACCAACGAAGATGTGGGAATTACGTTAGGACAAACCCTAGCAAAAGCGATCGGAGATCGATCGGGCATTTCTCGTTTCGGACATTTCATCGCCCCCCTCGATGAAGCTTTAGTTGAGGTAGTGCTAGATTTTTCGGGAAGGCCTCACTTAAGTTACAATTTGCAGATTCCCAATCAGCGAATTGGTAATTACGATACCGAATTAGTCAGAGAGTTTTTTTCGGCGGTGGTGAATCACACTCAGATGACCTTGCATATTCGGCAGTTAGAAGGAATTAATTCCCATCACATTGTGGAAGCGGCATTTAAAGCATTTGCACGGGCTTTGCGGATGGCCATAGAAATCGATCCACGGCGCGCCAGCCGGATTCCGAGTTCTAAAGGAGTTTTGTAGTTTGGGGTTTGTAGTAGCGCTTCTGGGCTACTGCAAACCTGTAAATCAAAATAAGGATATTATTGACACCATTTCCCATCAGCGTTCATCAGCGTTCATCTGCGGTTAACAAAAAGAGCGATCGCCCAAAATCAAACCTTCTTCACCTCCACCAACTCAACATCACTAACAGAACCTTCTTCTTCCCCTTTCTCCTCTTGAGTAACAGCAACTGTTAACTTCAATCCCAAAGCATTCAGCCAATTTGCCAAAGCATAAACAATTCGATTTGAGTAAGGTGCGTCAGACTGGAAAACCTCGATAATCGTTATAGAAATTCATCTGACGCACCCTACAATTCGATTTTAGTGTGACACGCTTGCTTGATTCCTGTCTATCCAAACTTCGTCAAGAATCGGAAAGCATCCAGTACGTGACTCGCGCAAACGTAGGGCGAAGTGTTGTAAAATGCTTGCCAAGCCGCCGCTTTGTCTTCGTCGTACTTATCGGCTCTTTCCGGGTGTTCTCCTTGCCAATTCAGGCGCACTGCGTGACCGACTAATACATCTAAAACAATGTATTCTTCGATTTGCAAGTTGGGGTTGCGTTGGGCGATCGCAGATAACTCCATCAGCGCCTCAATATTGACTTGTCGGTATTCGGGCGCGACAATTTTATTCAGCAAATGCTC
>DMYK01000324.1:9608-12885 GCA_003483675.1 Microcoleaceae cyanobacterium UBA11344 | reverse complement strand
GATGCGTAATTTATCGATGCTGTCCTGCAAACCTAGTTTTAGGACACATAAATGACGAACAATCATTTACCAATTGCCAAAGAAATCATATCAAATCCGTTGGCATCGCAATTGATACTCACAGCCAGGACACGGCAGTGCCGTGTCCCTACAATTAATCGCGGTAGGGAAACGGCACTGCCGTGTCCTCTAGATCATTCCGGTGCAACCGGAATTGATATCAGCCAGCAACAGTCTTTTGTTTCGATTTATTGGGATTATGAGAATATCCCAGATGTAAAGCAAGCCAACAACTTATTGCTTTTTGCTGCTTCATTAGGATGTGTAGTTACCAAAAAGGTTTACGACAAAAATTGGCAGCAGGAAAATAATGGTTCTCAAAAAAGACAACGAATTTTCGTTAATCTTGGTTTCGATTGTGTTAATGTACCTCAAAACATCAAAAAT
Organism: Microcoleaceae cyanobacterium UBA11344; assembly: GCA_003483675.1. Taxonomy (GTDB): domain Bacteria; phylum Cyanobacteriota; class Cyanobacteriia; order Cyanobacteriales; family Microcoleaceae; genus Microcoleus. The sequence continues at coordinate 12,438 of DMYK01000324.1, read as the reverse complement.
GCTGCTGACTTTAGTTTGTTTGGTGACTGTTCTGGTGAAGCAGCGGTTGGTCTATATCCACACACATTTATTATTTTGTCTGGAGACGGCTATGGCGAAATCTTGATTCCTAAGCTGCAAGACAAGGGTAAAAAGGTGATAATCTTTGCTCGACCAGGTAATGAAAATAAAAATCTGGAAAGTCTTGCAGATGGATTCCACTTTGTGGATGAATTACCGAAGTTGATCGAGGCATACAAACGAGGAGCCTAAATCTCCCTGAAATTAACCTAGCCGCAGATAGCAAAAATCCCGTTTATTTGATAAACTAGATGCTCCCAACCAACTGCTATTTGCGGCTCTTTCATGTCCACATAATAACACCAACCATTATCAAACTTTCATGCAATTAACTAACCCAACAAAAGAAATACAAATGACCCTTCCCGAATTCAACAATCAAAAACTCTTGCGCCAAGCACTCACACACCGTTCCTACGTCAATGAAAACCCCACATCTCGCGAAGAAGACAACGAAAGGTTAGAATTTCTCGGCGATGCTTTGCTGACTTTTCTCAGTGGCGAATATCTCTACCAGCGCCATCCAGAAATGGGAGAAGATCAACTTACTCGCAGGCGATCGGCGCTAGTAGATGAAAAGCAATTAGCCAGATTTGCTAAAGAAATAGATTTAGACTTAAAAATGCGACTCGGAAAAGGAGCTTATCGAGAAGGTGGTATTACTAATCCTAATTTGCTTAGCAGCACCTTTGAAGCATATATTGGTGCTTACTATCTCGACACACAAGACATGGACAAAGTTCGCAAATTTGTGTGGCAATTGTTTGAGTCAGTGCCGGAAAATGTTGTGGAAACTCGATCGAGCGTAGACTCAAAAAATCGCTTTCAGGAATGGGTACAAGCCAGCGGTGACACCACTCCTCCCAAATATGTGACAATCCAAGCAGGAGGTGCACCTCACGCTCCCGAATTTCTCGCTAAAGTTTTTGTCGCAGAGAAACCCTATGGAGAAGGTAAAGGCAAAAGTAAAAAAGATGCTGAAAAAAATGCAGCGGAAGATGCACTAGCAAAGTTGAAAAAACGCGGGCTCATTTAAACTTGAAAAAATCCGTAAAAACTCGGCGGACATAGTTTAGTACAAAAACGAGTTTTTTGTACTAAAACCAGTTTTTCTGTCTGAAAGTTGAAGCCTTTTGAGCTACCCGAATTAAATCTCTAGGGGACGTATTTCTGTCAGTAGTTATACGAGAGATACGATAGTTATTTCTCAGGCGCTGTATTCTCAAAAATCTGTCATTGTACAAAAAGCCAGTTAAATGATATTTAGGCAAAATCTTTTCCACTTCGCTGTCTGATGCGCCGTAGGGATAGGCTATATGAGCGCCGATAATTTTATTTTTGTCTAAGTCGCCCATACATTTTCTCAAAGCTAATTTAGATTTAGAAATTTCTAACTCTAAATCTTGCCCATTTAGTTCAGTTAAGTTTTTGTGAGTGAAACCGTGAGATTGAATGTCATAAAAACCCTTTTGGTATCCTTCTCTTAAATCGTTGCAAGTAGTGTGGGGCAAAAATTTTCCGCCCAGAGCAATACCCAAGAAGTGAGGATTGACGAATAACACAAATTTACCGTTTTCTTTATAGAGCAGCGACAGTTTTTTTAAGAGGGGAAGTGCATTTGTATGAACGCCTTTGTAGCCGTCGTCAAAGGTAATCATAATTGGTTTTTGACCCTGGTGTTGCTCTGGTATGGGTTGAGACTTGTCTAGGAAATATACATACAAGTCTTGAGATGATAAAAACCAATAGTTTTGTTGAAATAAATATTCTAAAAATACTGACAAATCTTGTTTGGTGTAGTCATTTTCAAAGGCCTGTCTGCGAGGTGGCAAGTCGGCTGTTTTTTGAGCATCTATAATGTCGTGAAAGCCGATAATAGGAATTCTGAGAGCAGCAGATTCTATACTCCAGCCGGAAATACCTAAACTGATGACAAAGATCAGGATTAAGTAGGTAAGTTTGGCTTTGTGTAGCAGGCGAAACAGAAATTTTCGCAAGATTTTTACGTTTTCTAGCAATTGGTTGTTGCTCATGCGCTCGGACTCGGTTTTTGTCCTATTTATGTTTATCATTAATAGAGGCAAGTTCAGCAGGGAGAAAATTTTTGTGATTTTTTGGAATCTAGCGATCGCACAATGCTATAATTAGAAGCTGTGGAACTGTCACCGTCGATCGAAGGTTGTGGTTTGCAATGGTAGAGTTCCGCTGACGAGTGCGGAAGTGTCGATCGTAATTTTTGGGAATATCAGAGCAATTCATGTTTACTAAAAATGTGACTAACTTAACTGTTGAAAAAGCACAGCAAATCTTGAAAGACTTCACCTGTCTGGATATGCAATCTGTAGCTTCTCCCTTAGAAAAACAGGCGCTTCGTGAAGCGATATTGCTGGTAGCAAGTTTGTCAGATTACCAAATGCTAGGTGTCTGTGCATCTTCGACAAATGAGGGTTTTTTAGCTTTAGAAACCTATTTAAAAGCTTTGGGCTATCAACCTGTTTTTGAACCAAATGCTGTCTCTTCATTGGCGGGTTCGGTTTATATTAAATTTAATACTTTGAAGGGGTCGTATTATGTTGACGGCTATCCCGGAACTTACCGCGGCGTTTTGGTTTCGTGCCAATCGGCTGAGGAAGCAGGAGTTAGCGGGACTTACGGTCATTTACCTCTCGATTTATTTGTTGATTAATTAGGAATTGGGAATTGGAAATTGGGCATCGGGCCTTGGGCCTTGGGCCTTGGGATCAAGTAGGGATCAAGTAGGGTGCGCAGT
>DMYK01000324.1:0-9532 GCA_003483675.1 Microcoleaceae cyanobacterium UBA11344 | reverse complement strand
GCGCAGTGCGCACCTCACCTGGGCTCAAGTAGGGTGCGCAGTGCGCACCTTACTGGGCTCAAGTAGGGTGCGCAGTGCGCACCTTACCGCTACAAATAGTGTTGCAAAATCAGTTTTTGCATAAGTCCCGTACCAATTACCGATTACCGATTACCCATTAACCCTTGCCCAGGATCAATTCTGGTTGTTCTGGTGCAGCTTCCGGTGGTAATCCTAAAACATCGCTGTACAACTGGACATATTTCTTGGCAGAAATATCCCAGCTAAAATCTTCTCTCATGCCACGCTGTTGTAGTTCTTTCCACTTATCTTTGTAGCGGAAACCTTCCCAAGTTCGGATCATACAGGTGAACAAGTCGAGTGGTTCGTAGCGATCGAAACAGTAACCCGTACCAGTGTTATTGATCGGGTCGTTGTGGGAGACGGTATCGACTAAACCGCCGGTGCGGCGCACCATTGGTACGCAGCCGTAGCGGAGGGCGAGCATTTGGCTGATGCCGCAGGGTTCAAAGCGACTCGGCATCAGGAAGGTGTCGCAGCCTGCGTAAATGCGCCGAGAAAGGGGATCGTTGTAAAGTAGTTGGGTGGACATCCGGCCGGGATAGCGGGCAGTCATTTGCCAGAGTTGGGTTTCGTAGTAGCGATCGCCCGTTCCGAGTACAATAAACTGAGCGTCGGTATAGGCCATGAAGAGATCGAGCATTTGGATAATTAAATCCAATCCCTTCTGTTCTACCAGCCGCGTCACCATGCCGATTAAAAAGGCATTTTTATTCACTTCCAAACCGACTTCTTCTTGCAGGGCTATTTTGTTCGCAGGGCGCTTTTCAATAGTATCAGCAGTGAATTGTTGAGTGATGTACTTATCAGTAGCCGGGTTGTAAGATTCCGTATCAATTCCATTCAAAATTCCCGATACCTTGCCACCAAGAAAAGACAGCAAACCTTCTAAGCTTTCCCCGTAAGCTGCTGTTTTGATTTGCTCAGCATAAGTCGGGGAAACTGTATTTACTCGATTGGCAAACTGCACTGCCGCTGCCATTGTATTGTGACCTTGCATATACCAAGGACACCAAGTCATCTGGTCTAAACGCCAGCGCCACGGTCCTTGATATGCTAAATTGTGAATAGTAAAAACAGTGCTGATATCCGGGTCTTGGTGCATCCAAACAGGTATCATCCCCGTATGCCAGTCGTGACAGTGGATGATTTGTGGCTTCCAGTGATTCCAGGCAAATTCAGCCGCAGCATTGGCAAAGAAAGTAAACCTCCAGTCTTCATCTAGGCCACCGTAAATGCGGCGGGGCAAGAAAGATGGATGTTGCAATAAGTATAAAGGAACATCGGTTCCCGGCAAAACAGTTTCAAAGATGGAGAAGGTTTCAAACATGGCGGCACCTTCGCAAACAGGTTTTTTGGGAACATCCATTTTGTCAGGGATGAACCCGTAGTAGGGCATGAAGATGCGGACATCGTGGCCCATGCGTCGCAGGAATTTGGGCAAAGCGCCGACGACATCGCCCATACCGCCCACTTTGGCGAGGGGTGCTGCTTCTGCGGATACAAATAGAATTCGCATTATTTTTGTGCGTTCCTTTAGGTAATTAGTCTAGATTAAGTTTAAATGGGAGCGTCACATTATTAACGTGGCCGTGGCAAACAAATAATTTTCGATCGCCATTCTCTGATCGGCGTCGGGAAATCTGCGGTTAAACAGAGTGCGATCGCTTTTTGGGATGAGATCGCGTTGGGATGAGAGTGCGATCGCCCCATCTGTGCGTCACCGTCTGCGGCAAGAAAGAGCGATCGCGTAAATGTTTGTTACAAAAGCTGAGATTCTGCATAAAAACAGACTGTCACCTAAATGTCTATAGTAGCTGGAAAAAGCTTTCAGATATCTGTTTGCTAAAAGTTTCGATCTCAAGTATTGAGGGGGTAAGAAGGTATGAGGTTTTTGTCAGAGGATGAAGCAGGCGATCGGGCTAACCAAGCAGGCCACAGCAACAGCAAAGCTAAGTCAAACCAGAACGTATAAGAATGTAGAAACAGATCGGCCATCAGCGCCAGAAAGCAGAGAGAATCCGATTAATCAAGATGTTAAGGAGTGGAGTTCAAAACAATAGGTACGATCGAGTGTTTTGGGGTGCGATCGGATGTCGATCGACCAGCCCGCTATCTCGCTACCTCATCTGGGTACTGAGACAGGGACTTATCTGTAGGATGTTGACAAATAGAGCAGAATGCTGTATGTTATCATGTCAATGTGGATAAAGCAAAAGTGGATCTATGCTGTACGGCTGTGAGGGCTGACGGCATTAAAGTTTGAATCAACTAAATATTAGGCAACAGAAAACCTAGTTCGAGACGGATGTGAGTTTCGCGGGGCTGGGGAAGGTGGCAAAAAGCTTGATGTTTCTTTGTTATTTTCTCCAGTTTGTTTTTTTAGGACACAAATTGTAATGTGAGAGAAAAATGATGAGATGTGAGATGAAACGGCAATTTCTGACTGTCTTAGCGGGGGCGATCGCGATCGGTAGCCTAGCTTTAAGCGCTAAACCTAGCCAAAGTCAATCAGCGTCAGGGTTTATGTGCGATGCTTCCTCCGGTTCACCCGCGACGGTGTACCAAAACCGCCAAGGAGCACGGGAAGTTTGGATTAACTGGGTTTCCGACTACTTCCGGGAATCTGGCTACGATTCGATGACGCGCTGTCGGGAAGTCAGCGGGCGCTTGGAAAGCTACCGGCAGAATAAACAGCTAAAGTTTGTGACAGTGGGCTACATGAACGGACAGCGAGTGATTTGCACTGCTAGTCAGGTCAACTCACGCTGCGAAAACTTGATTTATACACTCAAACCAGGTCAAGACGCGATTCGCACATTGTATCAATTCATGGGGTTGCGTGAGGGGCAAGCGGGTGCGCCTTCCCTGTCTGAGAGCGGTGATATGCCTTACATTGACGTGCGCCCACGATTGGAGGAAGGCGGCAACTCTGTAGCGCCTCCTGCGCCGGCTAATAATCGGCCTGCGCCGGCTAACCAGCCGGCACCTCAACAGCCTGCACCTCAACAGCCCTCTGGCGGCGGAATGCGGGAGCTTTAAGGTGATCAATTTGCTACGCATGGTGGCAATTTGTGCGATCGCGGCGAGTCTTTTTCCAGTAAGAATCGCCGCTCAACCTGTGATGAGAAATTATGGAGTTGCTGATAGTCAAAGTGCTGATATTGAGCGCTTGGCGAGGTTGATGACAGTGCGAATTTTAACGCCGAATGCTTCAGGATCAGGGGCGATTGTACGGCGACAGGGGCAAGTTTATACGGTGCTGACGAGTTGGCACGTTGTGGCTTTCAGCCAGCAGCAGACGATTATTGCGCCGGATGGTCAAAGATATCGGCTTTTGGGGGCACCGTTGCAGTTGGGGAATGCGGATATCGCGATCGCACAATTTCGCAGTTTTTCCACCTATCAAGTAACCAGAATTAGCACGGATTTATTAACAGTAGGAGAACCCGTCTTTGCCGCTGGATTTCCGATGTATCAGGGACGTAGTTTAACTACTACTTTCGAGCAAGGAATTAGGGGATTTCGGTTTACTCAAGGTGTCGTGTCAGTGTTGCCGCCAAAATCTCTGGCTCAAGGTTATCGTTTGGGTTACACAAATGATATTGCGGTAGGGATGAGTGGCGGGCCAATTTTTAATAGTCAGGGGTTATTAATTGGCATTAATGGGCGGGTGAAAAACCGCGATCCAGATTTTGGAGTTTATGCCTTTGAAGATGGTACTGAACCATCGGGGGCGTTGTTGGAGCAAATGGTTAATTCTAGTTGGGGAATTCCGATTAGTACCTATTTGCGGTTTGTTTCTCCTTACAGTTCATCACGGAGTTTGTTATGAATTTAGGTTTTGATCGGTCTAATTACCTTCAGGGTATTCTAGCAGGAACAGTAGCGGTAGTAACAATTGTAATCAGCCAGCCAGCAATGGCAAAATCCGCGAAAGAAGTAGCTAGAGTTGCTATTCCAACTACGGTGCAGATTAATAATACTCTAGCTTCAGATAAAAGTGGATCAGGGGTAATTATTGCTAAGAAAGGCAAGACTTACACGGTGTTGACGGCGAATCATGTGGTGATAAATCCTAATTCTGAGTATGTGATTCGGACTTCTAAGGGGAAAGAGCATAAAGTGACGGATGTGAAGGGTTTTCGGAATAATGAAAGCGGGCCGGATTTAGCTGTTGTGATGTTTGAGAGTGAGGAGGAATATTCAGTTGCACCGATTAGTAATTCTGATGAAGCGGAGATAGGTTCAGGGGTTTATATTTCGGGGTATCCTTTGCCTGCGGGTGTGGGGAGTCAAGAACGGGAATATCAGTTTACGAATGGGCAAGTTACTAATGTGCGATCGAGTAACGATAAAGGATATACGATGCGTTATGCTGCGGTGACGCGGCGAGGGATGAGTGGCGGGCCTGTTTTTGATGTGAGTGGTCGAGTGATTGGTATTCACGGCCAGGGAGATACTGACGGTATTGTAGCAGTTCAAAATGAGACGGGACAAAATATAGGAGAGGCGAAAACGGGGTTTAATTCGGCGATTCCGATTAATACTTTTGTGGGGATGATGTCGCAGGTGGGGATGGAGAAATCTGCTTTGAAGGTGGATAATAAAGCCCCGGAAAATACGGATGCGGAAGAGGTAAAGCCTGGGGAAGCACAGGGTTGGTTTGGAGATTTTGCTCAAGATATTCTTAAGGATGTGATTCGAGGGGGACTTCGGAGACTTTTGCCGTTTTAGGGCGTGAGGGCGATCGCACTTTCATGGGGTGGGCGCGGGTTTATTTATCTTGTCTGTACTATTCAAGGGTTATTAGTGAACCCGCCCCTACAAGGTTAATCAGAAGATTATTTAGTCATTGAGTTGAGGTAAATTATGCGTCGGATTCGTATTTTTGCTCTGGGTATTGTCAGTTTTTTTGCGGTTTTAATGGGTGCTTTGTTGGCTCCTGGTACGTTTGTTAATCGGGCTTTATCGGCAGCACTTTGTACGGTTTTTAGTTTTAGTTCGACGGTTTGCACGGTGAATTTAGCTAAGTCTTCGGATCGGGTGGTGGCGGCGACTCCGCCTGCTGTGGAAAGGAATATTGCGGATTGGTTGGTGCAGCGAGATCCGGGGGAGTTTGATGATGCACCGAGTGTGCCGGCTGGGAGTAATCCGCAGGTGCCGCCGTTTCCTCAAGATCCGGGGCCAAATCAGCCGGTGCGCCCTGATTTTGATAATCCTAATGGTGGAAATCCAAATAGCAATACTGGCAACCAAAGCCGTCAATGTGATACTGAAGGGAAAATTCATGTTTTCTATATCAATGGTATGAGAACTAATGAAATAGTGTATAAAGATGATTGGAAAATAATTTCAAATGTTTTAATAGAGACGGGTATAAAGAACATTGAGGAACATCAAGATACTTATAATCCTGATGGAATATCTTTAGGAGCAGGTGATTTTCTAGAATCTGCTATTCAAACTATTATTGGTCGCTCATTAACTCCTAGTGGCAGGCAAGTCGTAAATCACGCAGTATCGGAAATTACAAAAATAGATAGTGATTCTAAGAAGAATGCAAAAGAAAAAGCTGAAAATGACTGTAAATGTCAGCCCAAGAAACCCAGATATCTGATCATTGCTCATTCACAGGGAAATTTTTTTGCTAAAGAAGTAGCATCAACAATATTGAACTCTAAACCAGATATTTTCCAAAGGCTTTCTATTTTATCTATAGCTTCTTTTACTAATTATGAAGGTGTGATAGGAGGTTTGCGTGGAGGCGGAAGATTTGAATATATGCTTCGCTCAAAAGATTTTCCTTTCCGCTTTCGCGACGTAAATGTTCCTGTTTTAAGAGATGTTTCCAATCCAGGTCCTCCGAATATTCCTGATATGGACAGTAAGGATGGCAAGGTGGGAGAGTATCAGGAGCCTAGTAAGGTATTGGCAAATTCAAATATAAAAGATGCACTATTAGCTCATGGAGAAGGAGTAGATTCTTACTTAGGAGATGGCTCTAACAAAAAATATCAACAATATGTAATCTCGGTGAGAGAATCAAGAAAACAAGGTATCGAGAAGATACAAAGAATTACAAGTTATGATCCAGGTAACTATCAGTCTGAACAGTGTCAGGCAGATAAGCAATCTCCCCAACCGCAACAAACTCCACAAAAGCCCTCAATAACAGTTACTATTAGTGGGCCAAATGTTATAGAGGTCAATCAAAAAACTACCGTTGAAGTAAAATTTGTAGATCCAGCTTGTAGAGCTACAAGTGTTACACTTGGGGGACCGTCGCTAGCATTGCCATTTGTTGAAAAACCAATCCCACCAGAATCAGCGTGTGGTGGAACTATTAGCTTTACCGTAGGAAGTATTTATAATGGCGGATGTAAAGAATATGAAAATGTTTTTAGTGCTGCCGTATCTGGTGTGAATCTATCAGCTTATAGTCCTCCAGTCACAGTTAAACATCAACCAGGGGGGCTGGATTATTGGAATTGTTACGCCTGGCCACTGAAATAAAGATGTTTTTGACTCACTTGCCATATAGATTCGCAGTAAAATAAACTGCGATCGCTCTTTTCATGCCCTTTCAAAAAAAAGAGCGATCGCGTTTCCTATTTTTACGATCAATTATTGGATCAAATTGGTAGGGGCGGGTTCACCGATCGCTTTTGGCACCCATAGATAACCTTAATAAACCCGCCCTACCCAACCAATAACCCGGAATAACCATGCTAAAATTGTAATAAATTCCATGACACCGAGGTAATCGCTATTGATCAACCCATCCGATGAAATCTCAGAACTTTCAAAACCAAAAGAGGAAGAAAAAGCCACTCTAATTGCCGAACTCAAACAAGCAGGAATTAAGCATACACCCGACAAAACACTGCGGATTGCTAAACTGTCCGATGGCAAAATTGTCTTCTTAGAAGAAGGTAAGGGCGGAAAACGTGGTAGTGGTCTTAAACACATCTTAGAAAACCATCAACAAGAATTTGCAACTCGCGGACTGTCCGAAACTAACCTGCCAGATGCTATAATAAATGCTGTCACTCAAGGTGAAATTGTCGGTTATCAACAAACCAATAGACCTATTTATAAGATCGACTTCAATGGCAGAATTCAGCTAATTGCTGTAACGGTTGCTGATAATGGTTATATCGTCTGTGCTAACCCAAGTTCACTTCGACAAAGCTGATAATTGAGGGGAGAATAATGACACAAAAAATTAAACTAATGCCAGATTATTGCTGCTACCCTTTGTGGGGATTAGACCCAGATAATATTGGCGATATTGACCCAGAAACATTGCCGCTTTTGCCAGATACTATTCATCGTTTAAAAGCATACTCAGAAGCCTATCAAGCTGGTTTAAACTGGGATTATCCACCGGATTCCCCAGAACCAACAAAAGAGGAAATAGAAGCTTATGAGCGAGAGGGTATGAGCTTATGGCTGGAACTTCAAAAAGAACTAGCACCAGATTATGAAGTGCATTACTTCAGTCAGAAATTGCGTAGGGTTATCGGTCATCCTAATGAGTTAATTGCAGTATAATCTCCGAAAAAGAGCGAAGGACCAAGAAATATTTAGGAGCATAAAAACATGAATTCTTTAGAACCAGAAGAAAAAAACTTGTTAGATAGTGTAGAAAACCAGGAATGGCAGAGGATTGCTAATCTGAATGAATCCCTAGATAATTATCGGAAATTTGCCCAAAATCATATTAATAGATTAGCCGAAAGTCCGATTAGTATTACCCTCGATCCAGATGTAGCTGAAGTGTTTAAGACTTCCGAATTAGTTAATCAAGTTTTGCGCGTAATAATGAAAAAAACCTGATCAGTTTCCCTAGAAGAAACTGAATCGGGAACCATCAGTTTAAGTTTGAATCCTGAGTTGATAGAAGTCATCCAAAAAGCACAGGTTCGCCGATCGATTTTGGCACCCACCAATAATCTTAATAAACCCGCCCCCGCGCAACCAATAACCCCGATCGACCATTCCCGCCTCACCGTTAAATTCAATTAATTGTTAATTTTTTGGGTGGGGTGGGGGCGGGTTTTTATCATTTGTCGATTGGTGTCAAATATCTGGGTGAACCCGCCCCTACAGGTCTGGTAAAATGTGGGATAAAATTTATGGTAAAAGAACGATCGCCCTTTTCATCCATCCGCGTCAATCTACGTGCATCTGCGGTGAAAAAAGTGCGATCGCTCCCTTGCTCTCCTACCGTGACAACTTTTATGGGTTAAATCTATGAACAAGGCAAGTATAAAATACGATGAAGTCAGCGATACGCTTACAGTTTCCTTTGAGCCTGGAGTGCCAGCAACCGGGATAGAATTGACAGAACATATCCTGTTACGAATTAGTAAAACAGAACGCAAGGCAATCAGTCTAGTTGTTTTTGAATACTCTGTATTAGCCCAAAAAACAGCAATGGGAACAAGAAGTTTTCCCATCGAAGCAGGGTTGTCCCAGCTATCCCACGAACTACGAGAAATTGTCTTTGAAATATTGCAGCAAAAACCTGTTAGTGATTTTTTGTATCTCTCAGCTTACACGCTGTCACTGGTTGAAATAACTCCCATCATTTCTCTGCAACCAATTCCATTTGCTATGAGTGAAGTGTAATTGAAGAAATAGCGATCGCCCTTTTCATCCATCCGCGTCAATCTACGTGCATCTGCGGTTCAAAAAAGAGCGATCCTCTTCGAGGGCTTCGCCAACGCCCAAATCAAAAATTACCAATAACTACCCACTAATTCTTAGAATCCTCCTCAAAAGTCTCCTCAAAACCCGCTAAAAAGTCATCCAAAGCGATCGAGGCGATCGCCAAATTAATACTATCAGCATCCTCCCATCCCCACGTATTCACCCCAACCACCTGACCGGCCATATTAATCAACGGGCCACCAGAATTTCCCGGATTAATCACCGCATCAGTTTGCAACACCTTCACCTCCGCAATATCATCCTCATCTTCCTCAGCTTCCTCATACTCATCCGGTTCGCGAATTCCACTAATAATCCCCTGAGTTACAGTAGAAGCAAACTGTCCCAAAGGATTTCCCACAGCAATTACTGGATCGCCCACTTTCACATCAAAAGACAACTCTAAAGGAGGATATTCTTGAGGAGATTCTACTTGTTCCCCTGTTTCCGGGTCAATCACAAAACCAGTAATCAAAAGCAATGCCAAATCTTCTTCCGCATTGCCAGTAAAAACCACCTCTGCGAGTCTCAATTTTCCGTCTTGAGTTTCTACTAAAACCTGTTCAACTTCATCTTCTTCGTAGAAATAATCTTCATCGGCAATATCTTCGACAACGTGATAGTTAGTGACAATTATGTCAGGGGAGACAAAAAAACCACTGCCGGAAGAAATTTCTTCGGCTGTATCCCAATCCATCACATAAACTGAAACTACAGACGGCAAAACTTGCTCGACTACATCAGAAAAGTTTCC
>DMYK01000320.1:2934-5814 GCA_003483675.1 Microcoleaceae cyanobacterium UBA11344 | reverse complement strand
AAAAAGGTCGATCGCAGGATGTCACCGAAGCGCTGGTGTTAATGCAGGAGGAGGTGAAAATTCGGCGGGATGCTGTGACGCTTGATACTTTAGCCAGGGCGCTTTCGGGCGCTGGTGAGTGGCAAAAGGCCGATCGAGTGATGGCCGAAATAGTGCGATCGGGGATTCGGGATGCGGGGATGTTTTACCGGGCTGGTGCGATCGCCCGGACTTTAGGTAAAGATACCGAATCTCGCGCTTATTTTCAAAAGTCCAAGGAAATTGACCCGAGTTTTGACGATCGATCTCGCCAAGCATTGGGCTTGGGAAGCTATGAATTTTGAGATTATACCAAATCCGCCTTAAATACTCCCTCTATCTCTTAGTCTGCGGAGGCAGACTTCGTTTGTGTAGTCGCGGTTTCAACCGCCGAGTGATTGAGTAACAAACCTAAAAAAAAGGTATTTATGCAGAACAAATTGAACAGATTGCCAAAATTTTTCATCCTATTTTTCCTAACACTTTCATTGTTACTAACAACCTCAACCAGACCCGTTTACTCGCACTGGTCAGACTTATCCGTAGCAGAAATAGTAGTCAACAATTTGCAAACCGAAGTAACATTAACCTTCCCAACTGGCTTAACAAAGTTCGCCGACGACAATCGAGATAGCCAGCTACAACCTGCTGAAGTTCGCAGCCACCAAATACAGCTAGAACAGTTTTTCAGCCAACAAATTCGCATCACCAACAGCAGCAACATTCAAGGATCTGTATCAGTCAAACCCTTAGAAATAGCAGCTAAAACAGCGAGTTTAATCCAGCAGCCGAATACCCATAGCACTGTAATTTTAGACTACACTTTGTCGCAGTATTCTAAAACTCAAACACCAAATTTACCAGGTTCAAATTTAACTTCAAAAAATCAATTACGAATCAACTACAATCTGTTTTTGCCCGGAGTTCCGACAGCTAGCTGTCAAGCTACGATTGTGCAAGCCGGGGCTGTAAAAAGCTTTGTATTTACGCCGCAAAACCGGGAGTTTTTGTTAGCCGGAAATGAATCTATCTGGGATTCAGGTTGGAGTTTGCTGCTAGCAGTAGCGGGAGCATTTGCTTGGGGATGCGTGCACGCGATGTCGCCCGGACACGGAAAAACCATAGTTGGCGCTTATTTAGTAGGTTCGCGGGCTACTCCCCTACACGCTTTATTTCTAGCAGCAACAACTACAATAACTCACACTGCGGGCGTGTTTGCTGTCGGCGGAATTACTTTGTTTGCTTCTAACTTAATCGATCCAGAAAAATTAGATCCTTGGCTGAGTTTAATCTCTGGTTTATTAGTAGCATTCATCGGGCTTAACTTACTCTTAGAAAGAAGCAAAACTAAGTTTGTAGTCAGGACTGAATTCCTCAAAAAAATCAAGAATAAAATCTTTAATAATAACTGGTTTTTAAGTACAAAACTCCTTACTACAAACCGTGATGAACCAGTAAATCTTTTAAATAGAGGAAGTTGGGAGAGAGAATTTAAGCCTGTAAAACCAGATATATCTCACCACTACCACCATCACGGAGACGGCCGCATTCACTCGCATTTGCCGCCCGGTGCGGACGGTTCTCCTATTACTTGGAAAAGCTTATTAGCGTTGGGAATTTCCGGCGGTTTGTTGCCTTGTCCTTCCGCTTTGGTGATGCTGCTGAGCGCGTCTGCTTTGGGCAATGTTGGTTTGGGAATGACGCTCGTGGTAGCCTTTAGTTTGGGATTGGCTTTAGTGCTGAGTGCGATCGGATTAATTTTAGTTTATGCCAAACGTAGTTTTAATAAACTGCCAAAACAGATAACAGCAGTCAAATTTTTGCCTGCGATTAGTGCGATGTTTGTAATGTTATTGGGGTTGGGAATTACCGGACAGGCGATGTTTAAAATATTGGCGGCAAATCAATGGGTAATTGGCAATGGATCACCATAAAATTAGGACTCTCCCTCCTAACTACAAACTTAGGAATAAGTCTGATTTTAGATACCCGATTTCTTGAAGAAGCCGGGTATCTGGGTATTCTGTTTTTTAGCCGTTGCTCACTACTCAGACCGCACTATATTTATTAATAATTTCGGCTAAATCCGGTACTCCGTTTTCCACGTAAGTCTTAGCTGAGGGGCGGAGTTTGGCATAGGCGCCTTTAACCATCGCTCTTGTGCTTTTCTCGACCCTTTTGTCACTGATATGGAGCAATTCGTCTGCTACTTCAGCTTGTCTTTGGGCTAGATATTCTACTGGGTTGCCATTGTTTACTGCTTCAGTCCACATCGGATCGAGTGCGATCGAGATTTCTGGCAGCAGTTGATCTACTACTTGCGCGCAATAGTCAGCTCGTATCCCCTTGACAGTAGAGTAAGCAGCTTTCAGAGCAAAACCACCCAATCCTGACGCTGAAGCAACCTGTTCGTCTATCAACTTTACACAATCATCAACAAAAGTTTCTCTGTTGTTTTCGTTCAATAGAAGATCGCTAAGTCCCATTTTAACTTTCCTTGGTTTAATAGTCAATGTGCTTATTAGTTTTGGCATCTCTCTGTGGAGGATGTATGTTATTCCTCTTGAGAATCTGCATATTATACAATAAGATGTGGGGATTTGTCTAGTATGTTACAGGAATTAAATTGAGCTTCTAAATGCGATCGCATAGAGTGCCGTAGACTGATCGCAAAATTCAATTTTCGAGTTATTAATGTTGGTTAATCAAGGGTTGTGCGGGCTCCCCATCCCTCGCCATTACACAAGTAGCATCAAATAGAAAAGAGAACAGAACGAATAAAACATCAGAAAAATACCTGTGTCAGCCCGATCGCACTTGCACGTAAAATTAGGATTAGATTTCGCTCTCGGCTAGCGTTGG
>DMYK01000320.1:517-2818 GCA_003483675.1 Microcoleaceae cyanobacterium UBA11344 | reverse complement strand
TTTCAAACATAGCACTTGTCTCCAATACGAGATGCTCTAAGGCATTACTCCTCTTACAATTACAAGATACAAGCATTCTATAGGGCAGGGTGCGATCGCGCGAGCATATATCAGTGATCAACATCACGAATGGCTCTGCATCTCAATTGTCTGTTCCAACCCGAACCGCAACCCCATCCCGCTGCTGTTTCAAAAATTCTCCCTGAGAAAGAAGCCGTTGAGTCTCTCTGAAAGGTAGAATTATCGCGTAGAGGTTATTTGACTCAGCGGAGGTACCGACAATATGCTTGCATTCATTCTGGCGTTGGCTGTCGGTCTGGGCAGCTTTAGTATTTACATGGCGGCTTTCTTTTTTCCAGAGGTTCACCGCAAAAGTGATTTTGTGTGGAGCGGGGTAGGACTTTTTTATGCGTTAATTTTATGGGCTTGTGCGGGGCGAATTACCGGTGCTCTCCTGCTGGGTCAAATGGCGGGCGTCGCTCTGTTGGGCTGGTTGGCCTGGGAAACTCTGAGTTTGCGCCGACAAGTGACACCAATTGCTCAGCAAACGCCGATTCCTGATTTGGCCCTCTTTGATAACACCATGAAGGCTGTGGCTGGTGGGTCACTTCCGGGCTGGTTTGGCCAGAAAAAAGACACCGCACCGACAAAACCTAAGTTTGTCAGAGCCCACAAACCGAAAACTGAAGTTGTTCCCCCACCTGTTCCCAATACCAGTGAAGTCAAGGTAGAGGAACAGCCGTCGACGCCCCCAGTAGCTGAATTTATTTCCGAAAGTTCGATCGCACCGACTCCCGAAATTGCTCACGCTCCTGAGTTCCCAATTCCCGACTCAATAGCACCCACAACTAAGCCAATACCGGTATGGTCGATCGAAACACCCGTTGCTGACACAACGCCAGCCCCTGTAGAATCAGCGCTACCGCACGAAACTCCGTTACCGCTAGAAATTTCAGAAATGGGAGCCGGAGCCCCGGTCGAGCCAGCAGAGGCTCAGCCAGAGGCTAAAGTGCAGCAACAATTGGATGAATTCGACGACGAAATAGCAGCAGAGTTGACAGCCCCAGCGAGAGAGTCGCAGGCTGCTGTTTCCCCAACTGCTGTTTCCCCAACTCCTCCCGCCAAAGTCTCTAAAAAATCCGCAGGTTTTGGCAGTCTATTCGACAATATCAAAAATAGTCTCGGTGGTTTTTTATCACGGTCACTGAGCGGAGTCGAAGTGGAGCGAAGTCGAAGTTCCGATAAAAGCAAGTCGGCTGTAACACAAGGGACGCAAACACCGATCGTTGGCAAGGCTCAGGATGCGATCGAGCGGGGAGCTGAAATTCCGTCAATTTCTGCACCGGATATTAACCAGATTCTCGAATCAGAATTAGCTGCTGCGGCTGTCGAAGTCGCAGCAGAAACTAGGAGCGCTGCTGTTGAGGAAAGTCCAGGAGTGCCATTGGAATCCGATATCGAGACGGCTGTATTGATGGCGGCAGAAAGCGCTAGTTCTCCCGATATAGGCGATCGGGCGATCGAACCCTCTGAAACTGGAACCCAGACAAGCCCAGAAACTCAGGTTGCTGAAGACAAGGAAGCCTCCGATGTACCATTCGCAAAAGTCCCTAGTTCATCTCTAGAAAAGACAGTGGTAGAAGTGGTTTCAGTAACGGCTGTGAAGATTCATGAATCCGGGGATGCGATCGACAGTTCCCCCAAAGTGGAGGTAGAGGCGATTTCAATAGAGGTGATCTCGATCGAACCTACAGGCGACGAACTATCTCAAAACGCAGAAAAACCTGAATTGAGTTCTCCAAATCCTCCAGATTCCGATCTGGTCGAAACGGCCACACCTGCTGTTGAATCTCAGTCTGAGCATATTTCCAGCCCACAGCCACCGACGGCATAAAACACAAAACAAAAGGTAGAAATCAGAATTTTTTTGATTCTACCTTCTACCTTCTACCTTCTACCTTCTATCTTCTACCTTCTACCTTCTACCTNNCTTCGGAATTCGCGTTAGAATGGCAAAAATAATCACAAGTTTGTAGGTTAAATCAAATAATATATGAAAGCAATTATGGTCGTGGGAACAACATCTCACGCAGGAAAATCTTTACTCGTTTCAGCTTTGTGTCGCATCTTTTCTCGGCGGGGCTGGCGAGTCGCCCCGTTTAAAGGTCAGAATATGGCACTGAATTCCTATGTCACTGCTGGTGGCGGAGAGATTGGCTACGCTCAAGCAGTTCAAGCTTGGGCCGCGGGCGTGCCTCCTTGGGTGGAAATGAATCCCATTTTGCTCAAGCCACAAGGAGA
>DMYK01000320.1:0-438 GCA_003483675.1 Microcoleaceae cyanobacterium UBA11344 | reverse complement strand
GGAATCTTTAGGATTTCTGAGTCAAGAATTTGACATGATTGTGTGCGAAGGAGCCGGCAGCCCTGCTGAGATTAATCTCAAGCACCGCGATTTAACAAATATGCGGGTAGCTAAACATTTGAATGCTCGGACTGTCCTAGTAGTTGATATCGATCGCGGCGGAGCTTTTGCTCACATTATCGGTACTTTGGAATTGCTCGAACCAGAGGAACGAGCCTTAATTAAAGGGTTTATTATTAATAAGTTTCGAGGTCAGAAATCGATCTTAGATCCAGGACTGACTTGGCTAGAAGAACGCACGGGAATTCCGGTAGTTGGGGTGATTCCTTGGATAGACGAAGTGTTTCCGGCAGAAGATTCTCTCGATTTACTCGATCGGCGTTCTCCAAATTCTCACACAGACCTGAATATTTCTGTCATCCGCTTGCCCCGAATTTC
>DMYK01000091.1 GCA_003483675.1 Microcoleaceae cyanobacterium UBA11344 | reverse complement strand
AAGCAATTACCAATTACCAACTGTCAACTATTTATTCAACGCTTCGCGGGCGGCTACCGCTTCGTCGGGATGAATGTTCAATCGGGTTAAGTTGATCCGACCTTTGTTGTCAATTTCTCGCACTTTGACAATCACTTCATCGTTGACAGCTAACTCGTCTTCCACTTTTCCGACGCGGTAGTCGGCTAGCTGGGAAATGTGAATCATTCCTTCTTTTCCTGGCAAAATCTCTACGAAAGCGCCGATCGGAATAATTCGAGTTACTTTGCCAATATACACGTCTCCTGCATTTAACTTGCGTGTCATGCCTTGGATAATGCTGTAAGCCCGCTGGGCTTTTTCGCCGTCGTTGCCGGCAATTGTCACTGTTCCGTCGTCTTCGATGTCAATTTTGACTCCGGTTTCTTCGGTGATGGCTTTGATTGTTTTGCCGCCTGGCCCAATTACTAAACCGATGAATTCGGGGTCGATTTTTAGGGTTAGCAAGCGCGGTGCAAAGGGTGACATTTCCTTGCGGGGAGTGTCGATGGTTGCCAGCATTTTTTGTAAAATGTGCAGTCTGGCTGGTTTTGCTTGGCGGATGGCGTTGGCTATCACGTCTAAGGGTAAACCTTTGATTTTCATGTCCATCTGCAAAGCGGTAATGCCGGTGTCGGTACCTGCTACTTTGAAGTCCATGTCGCCTAAGAAGTCTTCAATTGCCTGAATGTCAGTCAAAATTCTTACTTCGTCGCCTTCTTTAATTAACCCCATTGCCGCGCCGCTGACGGGTTGGGACAGGGGTACGCCTGCATCCATTAATGCTAGGGTTGAGGCGCAAACGGAACCCATTGATGTGGAACCGTCTGAGGAAAGGACTTCTGAGACTACCCGAATCACGTAGGGGAAGTCTTCTTTGGATGGCAACACGGGGAGTAAAGCCCTTTCTGCGAGGGCTCCGTGACCGATTTCTCGCCGTCCTGGCGATCGCATTGGCTTGGTTTCTCCCACGGAAAACGGCGGGAAGTTGTAGTGGTGCAGGTAGCGTTTGTCTTGCTGTGGGTGCAAGTCGTCTCCTAGGTCTTGGGCATCGCCTGGGGTTCCCAGGGTGGCTGCGGACAAGACTTGGGTTAACCCTCGATTAAACAACGCACTGCCGTGTACTCGCGACGGGAGCACCCCTACGCGACAAGAAACGGGTCGCACCTCGTCTAGCTTGCGACCGTCTACACGGACGCCTTCTTCGACGATTTGCTTACGCATCATTGTTTTGGTGACGTCCTTGAA
Source organism: Microcoleaceae cyanobacterium UBA11344 (assembly GCA_003483675.1). Classification (GTDB taxonomy): domain Bacteria; phylum Cyanobacteriota; class Cyanobacteriia; order Cyanobacteriales; family Microcoleaceae; genus Microcoleus. The sequence goes on along the minus strand of DMYK01000091.1, from coordinate 2,067 downwards.
AACGTTGTCGATCGCCTTGCTGTTGGCGGTGGCGGCTAGTTTTACTGGGTCGTCTTCTGAGAGTTCGGCGATCGCAGCTTCGACTGCATTTGCCTTAACTTCGTCTAAAGCTGCATTCCGCTGATTTTTGTCTTGTTCAAATTTCGACAAAATAAAGCGGATTGGGGCTGCGGCGCGATCGCGAATAAAGTTTTCCAGGGTTAAGTCTAGGGGTGGCCGTTCTTCTACCACCAAATCTATTCCCAATTCCGCCATAATTTCGCGTTGGGCTTGGATCAAGTCACAGGCTGCTTCGTAGCCGAAGTCGATCGCCTCGATGATATCCTGTTCGGGCAATTGATTAGCGCTGGCTTCCACCATGATTACTCCATCTGGAGAACCCGCCACCACTAGATCTAATTCGCCTTCTTTGATTTCGCTGTAGGTTGGGTTGATGATGAAATCATCTCCTACCAAACCGACTCGCACCGCCGCCATCGGCCCGTAAAACGGCATTCTTGCCAGCAGTATCGCCACTGAAGCGCCCGTCACCGCCAAGACGTCTGGGGGGACTTGTTCGTCCATCGACAGCGTTGTCGCTACAACTTGGATGTCGTCTCTGAGCCAGCTCGGAAATAGCGGACGCAGGGGGCGATCGATCAAACGACCTGTTAAAGTCACTTTTTCTGGAGGACGCCCCTCCCGGCGCAAAAATCCACCGGGAATTTTACCGCCAGCGTACAGTCTCTCTTCGTAATCCACCAACAGGGGCAGGAAATCAATTCCCTCTCTCCCCTGAGAACGGGTGGCTGTTACTAAAACCGCCGTCTCACCTGACTGAATCAAAACTGCACCGCCTGCTTGAGGCGCCAGTAAACCAATCTTCAGTCTAATATCCCGTCCATCAAAGGATATTGACTTGTCTATCTCTATCATGTAGCACTGTTTCCTTATCTACCACATTCTTTCTCTGTCGGGATCGTAGCATTAACCACAGGGGTTTGAGAGATGAGAGCCAAAAGACAGGGATAATCCCCTGTCCGAGCGAGTTTTGGCACTGAAATTATGAGTAATTATACTCTGTTGTTTAGGTATTGTTGAGATGGTCTGGTCGATGGGGCGATCGCCCAATACCTGAAATAGATGGTACGATTGACTTTCGTTTGGGCATAGGGCATTGGGCGAAGCGAAGCTCCGGGATGGGGCATGGGGCATAGGGAATTGGACAATTTTAGATTTTAGATTTTAGATTTTAGATTGATTGGTAATTTAAATCTAACCAATAACTAATAACTAATAACTTACAACTAATAACTGAGTTAAATAAAATGGCAATTTTACACGGTAGCTGGTTACTCGATACAGAAGACAAAGGCTTATTTATTTGGGGGGAAACTTGGCGGAAAATAGAGGCGATCGATACCATAGAATCGGGGATGAATCTTCGCCTTCCCTTGGCAATGACCGAAGCTGAGTTAAAGACTTTCCTAACTTCCTTGCAGCAGTCGGGTAAACTGAATTGGCAGTTCCCCGAAACCGCACTTCGACTCCGCTCAGTCACCGCCGAAACTCCACAGGAAAAAGGCAAAAAAATTAGGCGATCTGCAAAAACTAAAAACCCAGAATTGACAGCGGAAAACTCATCAATTCGCCGAGAAATTAGGGCGATCGCACTTCCTACCCAAATCTCCGAATCCAACATAAATCTGGTGATGCCGCAGCACTCAGCAGCAGCACTTTCATCACCTGCCAAAACCGAAGATATTTACCTCTATCCCTGGCAAGTCGAGGGTTTTTGTCTCAATCCTCAAGCAGCTTTTATTTTCTTGCAAGCACTGCCTCTTAACAGCACAGAAGCTGACTTTTTTGTCGGTTCTGATTTGCGTTTTTGGTCTTACATTGCTAGGTGGAGTTTAGATTTGTTGGCGAGATGCAAATTTTTACCAGCATTAGAAATACAGTCTGACGGTTCGGCTATTGCTAAATGGCAACCTCTGTTAGATAGTTCTACAGATCAACTCCGACTCGCTACTTTTAGCAAGCAAATGCCCACGGCTTGTCGAACATATCAAGGGCAGGAAGAAGGAA
>DMYK01000605.1:8898-9213 GCA_003483675.1 Microcoleaceae cyanobacterium UBA11344 | reverse complement strand
CTTAAGAAGGGGGGAACAAGAACACTCAAACTCCCGCTTTTTAAGACGGGACAAGTATTCTCAAAGTCCCCCTTCTTAAGGGGGATTTAGGGGGATCAAAACTAAACTTTCACCTAAATTTATTGGCGAATAAAGCCTTAAATTCACACCAATAACTCTCCCCCCCTCTCCCCTTCTCCCCTTCTCCCCCTCTCCCCCCATCCCCACCCTTCCCCTTCTGCAAATGAACTCCAAAAAAATTTTCATAACGGGTGCAAGTGGCTGTATTGGTCACTACATGACCGAAACTTTAATTCAACAGACAAACCACGAACT
>DMYK01000605.1:7411-8878 GCA_003483675.1 Microcoleaceae cyanobacterium UBA11344 | reverse complement strand
AAGCCCGCCCAGGAATCAATATATTGCAAGGCGATATGCGAGATATCGAGCAATATGCCGAACTTCTAAAAACAATAAATGTGGCAATTTTGGCGGCGACTGCTTGGGGCGGAACTCAAGAAGTTTTTGATGTTAATGTTAACAAAACTATCCGCCTGATTCAGTTACTTTCGCCCCAGACTTGTCAACAAGTAATTTACTTTTCAACCGCCAGCATTCTCGGCAATGATAACAATTTGCTCAAGGAAGCTGGGGAATTAGGAACAGATTATATTCGCTCTAAATATGAGTGCATGACTAAATTATCTGAGTTGAAAAATGTGCCTCATATTACAGCACTTTACCCAACTTTAGTGTTAGGAGGAGATCCCAAAAAACCAGTTTCTCACCTTTCATCTGGCATTCCACAAGTCGCAAAATGGATTGGTTTGATTCGTTGGTTGAAAGCAGACGGAAGTTTTCACTTCATCCACGGGGCTGATATTGCTACAGTAGTTAATTATTTTGTAGAACATCCGGCAGATTCCGATGAACTGCGACATTTTGTGCTAGGAAATGCCCCGATTACGGCCAACGAAGCGGTAGAACAAGCTTGCGCTTATTTGAATAAAAAGATATTTTTTCGGATTACTCTGTCACCGGGATTAGCCGATTTCTTTATTTGGCTGTTCCGAATTCAGGTTGCTGCTTGGGATAGATTTTGTATCAGCTATCGCCATTTTACTTATCAAAATTTTGTCAATCCCGAAATCCTTGGATTGCCGAGTTATTGCGGCACAATTGCTGATATGTTAAAGACTAGCGGGATTCCGGGAAAAGAAATTATATCAACTCCCCTTGAGGAGTTGTGATTCTGATTGAGGAGTTGTGATTCTGAGCGAGTAATTGTCATTCTGATTGAGGAGTTGTGATTCTGATTGAGGAGTTGTCATTCTGAGCGAAGCGAAGAAACGAGCGAGATTCTTCGCTTCGCTCAGAATGACAGGTAAGCGTTTCTAGTAAGCGAGGAGTTGTCATTCTGAGCGAGGAGTTGTCATTCTGATTGAGGAGTTGTGATTCTGAGCGAGTAATTGTCATTCTGAGCGAGTAATTGTCATTCTGATTGAGGAGTTGTCATTCTGAGCGAGTAATTGTCATTCTGAGCGAAGCGAAGAATCTCAGGTAAGCGTTTCTAGTAAGTGATTTACCAAACATGATATTAAAAGTTAAACTGAGAATCTTTTTATTTTCTCAAGGAGATTATCGCAATCGACAGTCAAATAGGATAAGATGTCAGGATTATGCCTTGGGAGTCGATCGAACTCTCAACTCGCCAGCCCGATCGCAAGTCTTATACTGATGTGAGGTTTAACATACAATGCGAGTTTTACTGGTTTATCCCCTGTTTCCCAAAACATTTTGGTCTTACGAGAAAATCCTCGAATTAGTCGATCGCAAAGTGCTCCTACCACCGCTGGGTTTGGTAAC
>DMYK01000605.1:5640-7368 GCA_003483675.1 Microcoleaceae cyanobacterium UBA11344 | reverse complement strand
GCAGAATGGGAGTGGGCCGAACTTGTCATTCTCTCAGCAATGATCGTCCAAAAAGAAGATTTGCTAGACATCATTCGCGAAGCCAAACGGCGCGGTAAATCAGTTGCTTGCGGCGGTCCCTACCCCACTTCCGTACCCGAAGAACCTCAAGCAGCGGGCATAGATTATCTGATTCTCGACGAAGGCGAAATCACCTTACCGATGTTCGTAGAAGCGGTACTGCGGGGCGAAAAAAGTGGAATGTATCGATCGGACGGCGTAAAACCCGATGTTACCACAACCCCAATTCCCCGCTTCGATTTACTGGAATTAGACGCCTACGATTCGATGTCAATTCAGTTTTCCAGAGGCTGTCCTTTCCAGTGCGAATTCTGCGACATCATCGTCCTCTACGGGCGCAAACCACGCACCAAAAACCCCCAACAGTTGATAGCAGAATTAGACTGCCTTTACAACTTAGGCTGGCGGCGCGGCGTGTTCATGGTAGACGACAACTTTATCGGCAACAAACGCAGCGTCAAACTATTGCTAAAAGACTTAAAAGTCTGGCAAGAATCACACAAATTCCCGTTTACTTTCAACACAGAAGCATCCATTGATTTAGCAGAAGACCAAGAATTGATGGAAATGATGGTATTGTGCAATTTTAATGCAGTATTTCTAGGGATTGAAACCCCTGATGAAGAAAGCTTGCAAATGACCAAGAAATTCCAAAATACCCGCAATTCCCTGATAGAATCCGTAGAGTTGATTGCGAAAACTGGTTTGCGAGTAATGGCCGGATTTATCATCGGATTCGACGGCGAAAAACCCGGTGCCGGTCAGCGAATTGTCAAGTTTGCCGAAGCCGCCGCAATTCCGAGCACAACCTTTGGAATGCTGCAAGCTTTGCCGCACACTGCATTGTCCCACAGACTGGAAAAAGAAGGGCGGTTGCGCGGCAAATCTGGCAACCTCAATCAGACTACTTTGATGAATTTTATCCCGACGCGGCCTTTAGAAGATATTGCCCGCGAATATGTTGAGGCATTCTGCGAAGTGTATGATGCTGAGAAATATTTAGACCGGACTTATCGCCATTTCTTAATGTTAGGTGCACCGACAGCCAAGATACCTGCTAAATTTCCGAGTTTAATCGATTTGCGAGCACTATTAACTGTGGTTTGGCGGCAAGGATTCAAGCGCAGCACTCGCTGGAAGTTTTGGCATCATTTGTTCAGTATTCTCAAGCGGAATCCTGCGGTTTGGGATCATTATTTGACTGTGTGTGCTCACAACGAGCATTTTCTGGAATACCGTCAGATTGTGCGGGATGAAATTGAAGCTCAATTAGCTGAGTTTTTGGCTAATGAGTCTCAGACAGTGTATCAAGAACCTGTTTCTGTTGAGGAAAAGGAAGTGCAAGTGGTTTAGGGTTGGAGAATTTAACCTAATACTCAGATATCCGACTTATTTTAATTAAGAAGTCGGATATCTAAAAGAAGAGCATTTTACGGCGAAACTGTAGTCTAACTAATTAAGTACCGCGATCGCAGTCAAACCCCATTGATTTTTCTTTTTATCAAACCTTTTGACAACAGCAAGATTAACTGTTTGATCATTTTGCAACTGAGAAGCTAATTCATGAGGAACATGAACATCCTCTACAAACCCAAAACCCTTTTGATGCAAGCGAAACCGACCTGTTTTACAAGACATACTATCAAATAGTTTGCCCGATTCGCGTTT
>DMYK01000605.1:4822-5614 GCA_003483675.1 Microcoleaceae cyanobacterium UBA11344 | reverse complement strand
GGCGCGCCCATTAGCAGATTTAAATTCTTCAGCATTCCTCGTTCTGGACTAACAACTTCTTCAGATACACTATCAGAATGCAATCCAAACTTGAGCATCATCTTGCCAGTTTTTGCCGTAAACGAGCCGAGGTAGTTAGCATTCAATTGCGGGCAATTTTGCCAAATCACCTTTTCGGCATCAGCAGCTATATTTTCTAACACTTCCTCTGCGTTAGATATATTTCCTGCACCAGCATACCAACTAGCAGTCAAGAGATTACGGAGCGATTGGGGGATTTTCCATTTGTTACTGTTACGAACATTAAAAGCTCGATCGGCAGCCCATTTAGCAACTTTCTCTTGGCCTCTATTTGCTGCGAGTCGGCTGAGATCCTCAAAAACGCTAACACCAAAATTTTCATCCCTGCAAGTCAAACAGGCTTTTGCACAAAGTGCCAACGCTAGTTGAGGATCGGAAGTTTCCACGACTTTAGCTAATGCGTGCCACGCCCAGTAATCGCTACGCTTCTGCTTCACAAAGGAAACCAGAAGTTTTTGAGCTTCTGTCGATCGCCCCAAACGATTTAGCAATAAAGCCTTACGATAATTTAGCCATTCCGGTTTTTGAACTTTAGCGCGATCGAGTGCAACATCGATCAATGTAATGGCAAAATTTTGTAATTCTCGTGTATCAGGATAATCTTGAACAGTCAATTCACAAGCAATCTTTCCCACTTCTCTTGCTGTTTTCTCAACCAGCGAATCAAAAACTTTACCGTCATTAGCAGTAGAAACCTGAAAGTCTTCCGCT
>DMYK01000605.1:987-4743 GCA_003483675.1 Microcoleaceae cyanobacterium UBA11344 | reverse complement strand
TCAGCTTGAGTTTGTAATATTCTCCCAATATTTCCTTGAGTTGGCTAACAGACGACTCTGCATCTATCGATTGAGATTGATTAGCCGTATCTACCAGCTTTTTTACTTTGTCATAGAGAACCCAACCTACACTGCTAGCCAGGAATTTGTCGTTTGGATGCTGTTTCAGCAGTTCGTAACCTCTGGAATAGGCTTCATCTATCCGTCCAGCTTTTCTCAAATTTTTGATTTCTTCTGTTAAATTCGACATTTTTATAACTCCAGTGCGAGGTGAACTAATTCTGCGATTTGTACATTTGTGTATCCGATCGGGAAAACTTGCGTCACAAAACCATCTCCATCGTAGAAAACTTGCATTTTGAGAGCGCCCCTGTCTGATTTGAGATAGTAAATTTCGTGGTAATCATGGTGTTCAATTCCCTGAATTACTATTTTGTGTGGGTCGAGTTTGGCTTTAATTAGATCGTGAACTGTTTGCTGAAATTCATTTCCTAATCGCAGTTTTGATGTGATAGCATCCACAACGACAGTGGCAAATTCAATCGGCTCAGATTTCACAGTTTCAATTCGCGTCACCTGAAATTTTCCATTATAATGCAAGCGAAGAGAACACATTTCTGTATCGTCTTCTGAGCTCAAACCATAAACTTCCTGATAACTATTATGCTTGTATGAAATTACCTGAATTCTATGGACTATGAGAATTTCCACGAGATGCAAGTAAAGATTTTTTAAAGGTTTTTCGTGGATAGGGAAAGCCGAAATATTTGCATTGCCTGCTTCTGATTCAGGGTCAAATGCAATGATATCCTTGAAAACAACAGAATCTAGCTTGCCTTGACTGCCGTTCCAAGTTGCTTTAAAAAATGGTGTAATCGAGGGAAAATTCAGGAGAACAAGTCGATTTTGGACTACAGAAAATAAGGTATAAACCCATCGAAAATAAGTGGCATTTGTTTGTCCCTGATCGGTATCCATATTCGCGATCGCAGTTTTAAAATTCTGCCCCTGGGCGCGATGCAGAGTCAGCGCGTACCCAAACCTCAGACGCGCTGCGTTTAAGTACGGATCGTTGCGTAGAAACTTTGCTAATTCGGTAGAATTGTCCGATTCCTCTGATTCTCTTACCTGTTTCTGCTGTTGTTTAAATCTGCTAATTGCTGAAACCCGCATAGCTACAAGTGTGTCCTTGTCAAATTCTGGTTTTTCCGCATATAAATAATCGCTCAAGCAGAGGAACTCGACCTCTTTACCGTTCTCAAGTAGCCGCACTCTAATCCGCAAAAAATTTATCTTAATTGGCTGTTCGCGTCCTTTCAGCGGTTGGATTAAGGGTGTATTGGGATTAACTTCTATGACTTCAGCAAAAGAGTTATTTGATATATAAGTTTGCTTTAGCTTTTGTTCATCTACTTCGACAGGACTATTGTGGATATGTACAATATCACCTGCAACGATCTCTTTACCTCGACCAAAAAACTCTTGTCTAACCTGATGATTAATGCGGTTAACCAATTCGTTGGTGAAAACTATAAACTTGGTAAATCGGGAATCTTCCAGGAATACAGCTTTCGATATCTCCTGTTGGCGATCGCGATCGACTATTTGGATGCAATTCGAGTCATCGGCGATCGCTCTGAGCTGATTAAATCTGCTAAAATGTATGCTTTGAGCGATTTGTTGACAATTTTTGACAAACAATTTTTGCTGTTGGTCTGGAAGTATAAACTCAAGATTGATGCGATCGATCTCACCGTCGATCGCAGCCTGCAATCGCTCGTAACACAGCGCAGATTCATCTGTTTTGCCTCTCGTTAGCTGAAACGGATCGCCCAGAAAAATCACCTGTCTTTGAGTCTTTTCAATTTCCGTATATTCCAAAAAATCCGTGAGAAGTTTCCCACTACCGTAACGAAAAACATCAGTTTCAAACTGTGAATCGGATATCAGGTGGGCATCACCGACGATGTAAACCTGTTGCTCTGTATCCTGATTTTTGTTCAATCCATAGATCAGCTGCTCCTTCTCTACTTTATAGTTTTTTGTGAAGATATGCGAGTAAATACTCTTTGACTCTACTGGATAAAGAGACGCAATTTTACTATTAGGAGCAAGAACAGAGTAATTTCGGCTTAAGGATATAGATGTATCGACCATAGCTTTTTGTAGAAGATGCAGGCCAGTTCCAATCATGCCAGTAACGATTAAAATCTTCTTTGAGGAACCTAAAAATTCCTCAACGCGAGCGACTACAGATTCTAGAGACTCAGGTAACTCAAGTTTAGCCATAGCTCAATGACGATTAACTTTACTAGCCGAATATTCTCACAGGTTGAGTACCACTAGCAATAGTTTTCAGGGAAAAGCAGTTTTTCTCAGTGATTCAGTAACGATATCAATTTTTCTGTAGCCTATGTTACAGGGAACTATCGGATTATTTGTGGCGGGCAAAAGTGCGGAGGTTCCCGCAATCCTAAGAGCTGTAAACCTTAGCTGCGAGACAAATCCGGCGTTCCGACTCGCATCGGAACGGCTGGTCGATCGGTGCGGGAGTTACCTCCACGCTTGCAGTGTCTGTTGATACTGGTTGGTCGGGCAAACGGCTGAACTCACCCGCGCCACTAAAAAACGCAGACGATTTAGAATCATCTGCGTTCATCTGCGGTTAAATCATATCATGTCCGGTTAATAACTTACCATAAAACCCAATCTGTCATGCTGAGTCAAGCGTTGCATCTCGGAGATTCTTCGCTACACTCAGAATGACTATTCAAGCGGACTTGATATTAAACCCTTTTAAACTCAAGCCACAACCTGATCTAAAGGCTGCACTTGAGAGAGGAATTTGTGCAATTGCTCGCCTTCCACTACTTCAGTTTCCAACAGCTTCTGCGTAATTGTTTCCAACAATTCCCGATTAGCTTTCAGAATATCCAAAGCTTGTTGATGTGCAGTTTCCACAATTTCTTTGACTTCCTGATCGATCGCCTCCGCAGTCTGAGCACTTACCGCACGGCGCGCATTTCCCATACCATCGTTGAGGAACATTGCTTGTTGGCCGCGATCGTAAGCTAGAGGCCCCAAAACCTTACTCATCCCGTAAGTTGTCACCATCCGTTCAGCTAAATCAGTCGCCCTTTGTAAGTCATTGGAAGCGCCAGTAGTAATGCTACCAAACACAACTTCCTCAGCCGATCGCCCGCCCAACAAAGTCGCAATCTGACCGCGCAATTCCGACTCATCCAACAAGAAACGGTCTTCAGTCGGCAACTGCAAAGTATAACCCAAAGCAGCCATACCACGAGGGACGATCGAGATTTTCGCCACTTCGCCGCCACCAGTCATCAGAGCACCAACTATCGCGTGCCCAACTTCGTGATAAGCAACGATAGTTTTCTCCTTTTCATTGAGCACCCGGCTCTTCTTTTCCAAGCCAGCTACAACGCGCTCAAACGCCTCTAAAAAGTCTTCCTGTGCCACAGCGAGGCGGCGGTTGCGGGCAGCCAACAAAGCAGCTTCATTGACCAAATTTGCCAAATCTGCGCCCGAAAAACCGGGGGTACGAGTGGCGATCGCCTTCAAGTCAATATCCGGGCCCAACTTCACCTTTTGAGAGTGAATGTTCAAAATTGCTTCGCGGCCAGATAAATCCGGGCGATCGACCAAAACTTGGCGATCGAAACGGCCAGGGCGCAACAAAGCAGCATCCAAACTTTCCGGGCGGTTAGTTGCAGCCAGCACAATTACCGTAGTATT
>DMYK01000605.1:169-942 GCA_003483675.1 Microcoleaceae cyanobacterium UBA11344 | reverse complement strand
GCAGAATTAGTGCTACGAGCTTTGCCGATCGCATCCAATTCATCAATGAAAATAATACAAGGAGCCTGTTTCTTAGCCTGCTCAAATAAATCTCTAACTCTAGCAGAACCAACACCTACAAACAATTCCACAAACTCCGAACCAGAGATGCTAAAAAACGGCACACCCGCTTCACCAGCCACTGCTTTTGCTAACAGAGTTTTGCCAGTACCCGGAGGTCCGACTAACAGCACGCCCTTCGGAATACGCGCGCCAATTGCCGTAAATCTGTCTGGACTTTTCAGGAACTCAACAACTTCGACCAATTCAGTTTTAGCCTCTTCTACTCCAGCCACATCAGCAAAAGTAATTTTAGCCGATTCTCCTTCAACGTAGACCTTAGCCTTGCTTTTGCCGATCGAGAGAGCGCCCTGTGGCCCGCCACCGCCCCGGTTCATAAAAAATTGAAATATTGCCACAAAAATCAGCGGCGGTACTACCCAGCCCAAAACACTGGTGATCCAGCCATTTTGGGCCGGTGGAGCTGCTGCAAATTCAACGCCTTTTTCTTCCAAAAGTTTAGGCAAATCCATGTCAAAAATCGGCGTAGTTGACAGAACTTGACCGGGTTTGTCACCTTCGCCTTTGAGTTGATAGCGAATTTCATTTTGACCTACCGAAGCTCTGACTACATCTTGTTCTTGCACTTGATGAACGAACAAGCTGTAGGGCACTTGGGGAATTTGGGGGCCGAACAAATTAGGCAAAAAGATGTTAGCCAGTAGAAACAGACT
>DMYK01000605.1:0-130 GCA_003483675.1 Microcoleaceae cyanobacterium UBA11344 | reverse complement strand
GCCATTGATAATCGTCACCCTTTTAGTTAAATTTGTTTTATTCATCTATTTTGCCATCAAATAGGCACGCACTGTCAAGCGGATTTCCTCACTTGATTAGATCGGTTAACCGGGCTGCACTGATTTGGTT
>DMYK01000493.1:11398-17480 GCA_003483675.1 Microcoleaceae cyanobacterium UBA11344 | reverse complement strand
GAATACCTCTACAGCAGTCCTTTGCAAATTGAAGCAGTTATCCCCGATGCTGATTTGTTAATCGGTGCGGTTTTGGTGTTGGGTAAAAAAGCTCCAACTCTGGTTTCTCGCGAATTTGTTGCCAAAATGCACCCCGGTTCTGTGATTGTTGACGTAGCAGTTGACCAAGGCGGTTGCGTCGAAACTTTGCGGGTAACTTCTCACACAAATCCTACTTATGTTGAGGAAGGAGTCGTGCATTATGGCGTACCAAATATGCCCGGTGCGGTGCCTTGGACTGCGACTCAAGCTTTGAATAATAGCACTTTGCCTTATGTTTTGCAGTTGGCAAATCGCGGGATTAAAGCTTTGGAAATTAACCCGAGTTTGGCTAAGGGATTAAACGTGCATAATCACCAATTGGTGCATCCGGCTGTGCGCGAGGTTTTCCCCGATTTAGCTGATTGAATTTCCCGTTTTTTTAAAGTAAGCTATCCCGCATCTAAATTGTATTTGGGTGCGGGGCGATATAAAACATCGAATAGTAAGCACGGGAAGTGGCAAATTCAGGAAAACCTGTGTTGTTCAATTCTCTCGCCGCTTGCAAACTTCTATTCGCTTTATCCAGTAGTCTTTGTTGGAGTCAGATCGCTAACCCTTCTTGACGAATGTTGCGAAAGAAAGCATTATTGTGGTGATAAAATTGCTCGTCAGTGGCAAATGCACAGCTAATCAGGTTGATGTCGCTCTGATGAAATAGCTCCAATAGAACCGATAATTTGATTAGGAGGCAATACAGCAAGAAAACCTAACCGAATCAAAGATTGAGATCGTAAACCGCTGACCGCAAAGTCTGGGTCAGAAGGGGAAATAATATCGTCAAAACCTGGAACTTCTTGATGTAGTTGGGTACTAACATCACAGACTAAGAAATCTTTATAAGGGGGTAATTCCCGGAGCAGGATGACTGGACGATTCTTGATTTTCCCGTCAGCTTGGGGGAATTGGGGTGAGAACAATATCAGCTTCCTTCATAGTCAGGATTTGCTATTTTAATTGCATCAAGTGGATACTCGTCGTCCTGACTATAGGCATTGTTTAGTTGATGCTTTGACAGGCACAACCAGGCTTCGTATTCTGCTGATTGTTCCGGGAGGATTGTGACAATGAGTTTTGTGTTTGGTTCAAACTTGTAGGGTTCATCTAGCTGAATAGACTGCCCATCAAAATGTGCGGACAAGGAAATAAATTTCATGGTTTGGATCTCTTTAAGATGATCGCTTTTACCAATTGTATCATATTCTGTTGCGTAGTTGGGGAGAGAAAGTAATCAGCTTCGGAGATGAGTCTCGTAACGGCAATCAAAAAGCGATCGCCCTTCCCATCCCCGACAAGCGATCGCCCCACGGGAGAATAACAGCTACATAATTGTCAAGTAAGTATCTACAGATTCCGAGGGTAAAACCCTTAAAGTTTGGTGGCGTAGGTCGGGTTCTAATCCCAGAGCTTCTAAGGGAATTACACCGATTAAAGCATCTCTGCCTCCGGGTAATTCTAAACATTCAAAAGTGCCTTCTCGACCACATAAAGATATTTTGGCATCTTGAAAAATGCGTGCTTTGCTAAGTCCTGTGGCGGTGGTGACATCTACTTCTTTAAGCAGTTCGAGACCGAGTTGGGCGATCGCAAAAGCGGGTAAGCATAATGTAGTTGCACCCTGGTCTACCAAAACGTTATCTAGGGTGATGGAACGAACCTGATCGGGGGAAATCAGCCCTTGAGCCGCTTTGGCTTCGTCAATGCGATTTTTGACGGTCAGTGTTGTTAAAACTTTACCCATTGATTTGTCCGAAGTTGTGTACATTGGCATTGATCCTCTGAGTTACTTTATCTTAAATTATGGCATATTCAACTAACCGCTTGGGGGTTCAGAAACCGGGTTTTTGCACAAAATATTGGTGAAGAGGCAAAAGTTATCTAAAAAACCCGGTTTCTTTTGTTTGGGCAAAGGCCGATCGCCCTTTCTTGAGAAAAAGCAATAAAGGGCGATCGGCCACCTGCACCCCGAAAAAGCGATCGCACTACACTATCGCTAGTCAAGCTTGGGCTTACAATCAACAAAGGATAAAGCCTCTTCATCGAGATCACCGGCGATCGCCATTTCAATTACTGCCCAAACGGGATAGTTCATGGTTTTAGCCCGCATGGACAGTGCTTTACGAATGCTTTTGGGTAATCCTTCTAGAAAGATTTGTGCTAATTCCGGTGACAGATGTTTGGTGATAGCAGGCTGAGTTTGCATAGAATTAGTCCCTCGCTGGAATTTTCACGTTATAGGGTGGGTTAATTGCTTGAATGATGAGGCTTTCTAACTCTGATGATAGCTGAATCCACTGAGTAAAATCTAGTTGGTAAAAAGCGATGCGGATGTCTGTGGCTTTTAATTCTTCTATGAATGCCCAAAGTAAGGCTTTGTGACCACCTCGAAAGCGATCGCGCAGTGTTCTGGTTTTGCCAATGTAGAGGATTCCAAGAGTGCGATGCTTGACAGCGTAGATACCAGCCCTCATCGGAAGGAGAGCGAAATTCTTTAGAAAGGGCAATACAATCCTGAAAGGGAGTGGATGCGGGACTAGGCAGTATGGCTTGAGCTTCTTGCTGGATGGATTCAGGCATAACAATGGGAGAATTGGCAGTTTTTTGATCCTACAGCACGATCGCCCTTCCCATCTCCAAAAAGATCGATCGCCCTTTCCATATCCCCAAAAAGCGATCGCCCTTTTTGACTTATTCCAAAAGATCGATCGCCCTTTGTTGAGAAAGAGAAAGAAAGGGCGATCGCCCACTGGACGCTAATATTTGTATAATAGACAAAGTAGGCAAGCACAAAAAGTGAAAACCGATGTCACAGGCAATCCTCAACCAAATTGTCAATCAGCTTGAAATGCTGGAAATTTTAGAGTTACAGGAACTCGATCGGGCGATCGGGAAATATCTAGCCCAGAAACAGCAAGCCACTCAACTAAATCAAAAATCTGCTAAAAAAAGGCAATTATTTCGAGAGTGGGATGCCATTTCTGATGAAGAAGCTGCGGTACTAAAATCTGAGTTTGCCACCGAAGATTTAGCTTTTGCAGAAATCGCTTTAAGTGATTATCTTCCTCGACTTCAGCAACAGGATAAAATCTGATGCTAGGAGATGTTTATTTAGCCGATTTGAATCCTTCTCTCTTGGTCAGAACAAGCAGGAATTAGACCAGTCATTGTTGTACAGCGAGATACATTAGACCGCTTTACTACAACAGTAGTAGTAATTCCCGTAACAAGTAATCTGCGACGTGCTAAAATACCAGGGACAATTATTTTACCGACTGGTGAAGGTGGTTTAACACAAGATTCTGTCGTGCTTTGCTATCAAATAGTATCGGTAGATAGAGAGCGATTAATCAAAAAATTGGGTACTATTTCAGCAGATTATGTATCAAGATTACAGGTGGCATTGCAGTATACATTGCAAATGGATGAATCTGAAAATGTAGAAGAATAGAATCAGTTGAAGCGCGATCGCCCTTAGTTGAGAAAGAGAAAGAAAGGCCGATCGCGATTGGCTGTTGAGTTTTCGCTGGAATGGCGATCGCAACATCTGGCAAGCATAATGTAGTTGCACCCTGGTCAACCAAAACATGATCTAGGGTGATGGAACGTATTTGCTCAGTTGGAATGAATCCTCGTGCAGCAGCAGACTGGTTGGCACGATTGGTAACAGTCAGTGTTGTTAAAACTTTACCGATTGATTTGTCGGAAGTTGCGTACATTGCGATCGCTCCTCCGAGTCCGCCTGGGGGTTCAGAAACCGGGTTTTTGCACAAAATATCGGTGTATAGGCAAAGGTTATCTAAAAAACCCGGTTTCTTTTGTTTGGGCAAAGGGCGATCGCGCTCCCCATCCCCAACCCGCGATACGGCCCCCATCCCCAAACCAACGATACGGCCCCCCTCCCGAACCAACGGTACGGCCTCTCCATCCCCAACCCACGATCGCGCTCCCCCTCCCCAACCCGCGATCGGGCTGACTGCTTTACCATCGCATCCTTGATATTTACCGGGGTGTATACTAGAATTATATTAACTAAAACATTGGGCCGTTTAAATGCTTGAGAGAAAGTTCGTTTTACCAGTAGTGATCGAAAAAGACAGTGACGGCTATTTTGCCTATTGTCCAAATTTGCCCGGTTGCTACACCCAAGGAGATTCTTATGAAGAAGTCCTGTACAATATTCAAGATGCTATTCGCCTACATATCGAAGATCGCTTGGCAAATAATGAACCAATCCGTCGTAGTGAAATGGTAAGTTTGACATCTTTGGAGGTGACGGTTTGAGTATCCCGCTTCCATGTGTCACGGCGACCGAAGTGATTCGTGTTTTACTGAAGATTGACTTTTTTTTGACTCGTCAAAGTGGAAGTCATAGGATTTATAAAAATGCTCTGGGACGGCGAGTGACGGTTCCTTTTCATTCTGGTCAAACTCTCCACCCCAAGTTAATTAAAAGTATTCTGACTGAAGCGCAATTGACGGTGGAGGAGTTTGTGCTGTTACTTCAAGAATAACAAAAAAACGATACGGCCCCCCATCCCAACCAACGATCGCCATTCCCCATGCCAAAAAAGCGATCACGCCTTTCATCCCAAAAAAGCGATCGCCCGACGCTGCTGAGCTATGGCACGCAAATGGTGATATAATAGATAGAGAAGCCTTAGCAGAAAGTAAAATAACTATGTCAGAGGTAATTCTCAAACAAATCTTTAATCAGCTTGAAGTGCTGGAAATTTTCGAGCTACATCAGCTAGATAGCGCTATCCAGAAATATTTGGCCCAAAAACAGGCAACTACTCAACAAGCTAAATTTCATCAAGCACTTTTGACCTCTGGGTTAGTCAAACAAATTAACCATCGATCTTACAGTCAGCTAACCGAACGGCAACTGATTCAGGTACAGGGTAAGCCTGTTTCTGAGACAATCATTGAGGAACGTCGCTAGATGGCATTTTATTATGTAGATAGCAGTGCCCTGGTTAAGCGCTACATCCGTGAGACAGGCTCGGCATGGGTTTTGAGTTGGTTCGACCCTTCACTCAATAATGATGTGTTAATTGCTGCAATTACAGGTGTTGAAATCATTGCTGCGATTATCCGAAGAGCGCGGGG
Source organism: Microcoleaceae cyanobacterium UBA11344 (assembly GCA_003483675.1). Lineage (GTDB taxonomy): Bacteria > Cyanobacteriota > Cyanobacteriia > Cyanobacteriales > Microcoleaceae > Microcoleus. The sequence continues at coordinate 12,293 of DMYK01000493.1, read as the reverse complement.
AAGAAGCATCAGCATTACAGACTCGACATGAGCGTGTGTTCAGTTCAGAAGTGACTTACAATCTGATTACCAAGTTGTCGAACTCACTGAAAGCATTATTAACTCTGCAATGGTATTAGCTGAAACCTACGCATTACGAGGTTATGATGCAGTTCAGTTAGCAACAGGCTGCGCCATTAATGCCCTCTGCACAGCTAATAGTTTTTCTTCTGTCACATTCGTATCTGCTGATAACGAGTTGAATGCAGCAGCAGCTAGCGAAGGTTTGATAGTTGAAAATCCTAATAATTACTCCTAATTGCGATCGCGCCCCATCCCCAACCCGTGATCTGGTCCCTATCCCCAAAAACTCCCCAACCAACGATCGCGCTTAGGGCGGCTTAGAAACCGGGTTTTTACAGAAGATATCGGTTAAGACGTAAAGGTTATCTGAAAAACCCGGTTTCTTTTGTTTGGGCACTTTTTGACTTATTCCAAAAGGTCGATCGCCCTTTTTGACTGATTCCAAAAAGGCGATCGCCCTAATTGTCAAGTAGACATCATTTGAGATAAACTAATTCTGAAACTATTCCCTAGATATCGCCCATCACCATGAATTTCAACCAACATCCAGTCCCCCCCTTCTTAAGGGGGGCTAGGGGGGATCATTCCGAGACTAAGCAACTAAACCCAAAATTTCAACCAACATCCAGTCCCCCCCTTCTTAAGGGGGGTTAGGTGGGATCAATCCAAGACTAAACGACTCAACCATCCACCTCAACCAACATCCAGTCCCCCCCTTCTTAAGGGGGGTTAGGGGGGATCAATCCGAGACTAAACAACTCAACCATCCACCTCAACCAACATCCAGTCCCCCCTTAATAAGGAGCACCAGGAAAATCATGCCTTTATTAAA
>DMYK01000493.1:5895-11299 GCA_003483675.1 Microcoleaceae cyanobacterium UBA11344 | reverse complement strand
GAGTTCTGAGACAGCGCCCGATCGACAATTTTATCGTAGACTTTTATTGTGCGGCTTTACTGTTAGTAATTGAGATTGATGGGGAGAGTCATTTTACGGAACAAGGGAAACTATATGATGCAGAAAGAACTGCGATTTTAGAGGGGTATGGATTGAAAGTTGTCAGGTTTACGAATGTTGAGGTGTTGCAGAGTTTTGAGGGGGTTTGTGGGGAGTTGTTGGGCCAGATCCCCCCTAGCCCCCCTTAAGAAGGGGGGGACATGAGGGGAGGGGAGTTGAATGGGTGGCTGGATGCGATCGGGGCGATCGGATCGCGCCACGGAGAATAACAGCTACAGAATTGTCAAGTAAGTATCTACAGATTCGGAGGGTAAAACCCTTAAAGTTTGGTTGCGTAGGTCTGGTTCTAATCCCAGAGCTTCTAGGGGAATTACCCCGATTAAAGCATCTCGACCTCCCGGTAATTCTAAACATTCAAAAGTGCCTTCTCGACCGCAAAGAGATATTTTGGCATCTTGAAAGATTCGTGCTTTGCTGATTCCTGTGGCGGTGGCGACATCTACTTCTTTAAGCAGTTCAAGACCGAGTTGGGCGATCGCCTGTGCGGGCAAGCATAATGTAGTTGCACCAGTGTCTACCAAAACGTTATCTAACGTGATGGAACGTATTTGCTCGGTTGGAATGAATCCTCGTGCAGCAGCAGACTGGTCGGCACGATTGGTAACGGTCAGTGTTGTTAAAACTTTACCCATTGATTTGTCAGAAGTTGTGTACATTGACATTGATCCTTTGAGTTACTGTATCTTAAATTATGGCACGTTTGGCATCTGGTACAGAGGTCGGTCGATCGCTCTGATTTGAGAAAAATAAATACATAAAAAGCGTCGCATCGCAGTGCTGGCTAAACCTGCTGTTAATCTTGTGGCAGATTTAGGGATGAAACGATTGACAATAAGCAAGTATTCCATGATAAAAACCCTCCGATTTTGTTAGAAGAAATGATGAGGAAAAACAACTAATTTGAGCAATGTGTGAGGTGAAAATAGAGCGATCGCGCTTCCCTGCAAAAACATTCGTAACCAAAAGGGCGATCGATCTTCTCCATCCCAAAAAGTGATTTGTCGATATCAAAAAAAAGCAGTGGGTATTGCCTACCTTAGCGCTTTAACGAGGTATACCATTCATTGCTTCCCAGTAAGCTTGAATTGGACTCATTGTCCTACCCTTGATCACTGACGATGTTCTGTCATTTTGTAAAGATATTGTTTCGGTGTTTGTCGCAACTGTTAAATGCAGATGAGCGGCCATTGTCTTACCATTTGAAAATTTGAAATTAGCACCAGGAGTGCCGATTGGCGTACTTGGATTAATTGGATCTCCTGGTTTTACTAAAATTGTCTCATTGGCTAAATGATAGTACCACCAAACTCGACCTGTTTTTTTACCATTGATCGTTTCCTGAACTGCGACAGCAGTTCCTAGACCGCCATAGTTGTTTTCAACATAAAGAACTGTTCCAGAAATCCCGGCTTTAATCTGAGTTGCTCCTTGCAAGTCAATTCCTGAATGCTGATATGGAGGTAGTACATACTTTGAGTAAAAATCATCTGATGCGTAGCCGGCACCTAACTTTACACGATTACCGAAAATGGCTGTAGACAGCCTCGTGTATACATCTTTGACCGATTGAGGTACATAGCTTCTATATTTTTGCAGGGCTTCTTGTGGTGTAATTGGAGGCGAGTTAGCCTGACCGATAGCTTGAAAAAACTCCAATTCATCTGGATCAGTCAGCAGGTCTTGATCATTGTTCCAGTCAAAATAGAATACAGACGCACTTTGATCGTCCCACCAATTATCATCGGTTTTGTGAATTTCCAGTTCTGGATAGAATTTAAAAGCATTCTCTTTCAGCTTTTTCAATTCTACCTGTTGTTGTTGAAGAGTTTGTTTTAGTTGTTCAATAGTTAGTTCTAGTTGAAATATCTCCCATAAGTTAGCAGGTGATATCCACCAGAATGTGTTGTTTTTTATTTCATTGATTCTTTTTTGTTTTTCCAATATCAAATTCTTAATGTCTTGTATTTCTGCTACTAAATCGCCACCTCCAGTGCGAATTGTACTGCCTTTTCCACTAACAGGTGTAGGCGTAGGAGACGGGGAAGTTGGCGAAGCCGATCGCCCTTTTGTCTCATAAACAGTCACTTGCTGACCATTCCAGATCATAATCGCCCGTTCAAACTCCTGACGGAAAACACCACCCCCCTGATCCTGCACACCCGTCAAGGCTGCACCCACTTGCGGATACTGTCTCGCCGCATCCGAGAACATCTGACGCACATTATCTGTAGCACTTGGTAAACTCTCAGGAATATCCCCAGCCCCCCAAATCAAACCCTGGCTAGAAACATTCCCGATCACGCTTGTTGCACCCGTATTTACATCGATCGCAATCTTCCGGCGATCGGAAGTATAAGCCCTAAGTTGCCCATTCTCCCAGCTCAGACCATACACTTCCAGCAAACCCAAATCGCCTATATAGCGCAAATTACCCGTCGCCAAATTGACAGCAACGAGGCGATCGTTCAAAGAAGTATTAGGACTACTAACCGTTGCCAAAATCTCATTAGCCCCGTTGAAAACCAAATCTCCACTGCTAGGCCCGCCCAAATTTCCAATCAAATTCATCTGACCATTATCAGGCGAAATCTGGAACAAATTGCCATTTATTTGATCTGCACCGTAGAGTCTCCCATCGGCCGAGAAAGTCAAAGAATTGAGACTCCCCCCCGCCAATGGCCCGACATATCGTTCCGCACCCGTAGAGGGATTAATCTCATACAAACCGTCATAGAAAGTACAGCCGTAAAGCTTACCATTGGGAGCAACTGCCAAATCAGTAAAAGCACGACCTTGGTATATTTTATGCGAAGCACCCGTACTCTCATCAACCTGCAAAATCTCTCCCGCATCCGTTGACAAATAAACCGTATTATTGGTCGGTTGCTGTGAAACAGGCGGTTGTTGATATTGCTGTGCGGGCGCTTGTGCGGGCGGTAATAAAGGCGGGCGACTTCCAGGGTAGCCCCCCGTCCAAGCACTCGGAACCCAATAAGTACCACCGTTATATTGGAAGCGATACCACAAAGCATCGGCTTCTTGAGTTGTCAAATCGCTAAGTTGTTCGCCGTAAGTCCAACCATCAAAAGTTAGAGTATCACCAGTCTTGACAACATAATTACTGCGATCGCTCGTATTTGGACTATTGCGAAGAGTAATCCCATTCGACGACACCACCCAAGCGCTAAAGTTTTCATTGGTAATATTAACGGCCCGTTCCATCGGTGTAACTTTCCCTTCACCGCCCCAAGTTGTCGGTGTCCCGAAATCTATAGGATTATAAACTTCCGGCTTAGTCTTCTTCGCCAAATCCACCGCCGCCAACGTATTCAAAAACCCAAAACCCGTCTCATCATCCCACCCAGACGGCCCCAAATCCCTCGCCGTAGACTTCAAAATCTCCATCACTTGGCGATAGTTCAAAGCAGGATTTGCCGCCCAAACCAAAGAAGCCGCCCCCGCAACTTTAGCAGTCGCCACCGAAGTCCCCGCCATCGTCCCCAAATCATTTCCCACAGTCGATAAAGCCGGATGTTCAGTCGTGCCGCCATCCGCCACAATATCCAAACCGCGACCATAACTAGAATAGATCGATCGCCCATTAATATCCCCAGCCCCAACCGTAAAAATATTATCAAATTCCTGAGAAGCTTGACCCAAAACCGACATCACACCGCCATCATTACCCGCCGCCGCCACAATCATCACCCCATTTTGCCGCGCATATTCGATCGCACTTCTTTCTGCTGGAGTCAACTCATAGCGCGTCGTCACACTCCCGTCAGCATTCTTCTGAGTCAAATCCAAACTGAGATTTGCGATCGCATTTTTCTGTCCAGAAGCCTTCGCAGCATCCACAAACTCTACCAAAGAATCCGCCCATCTCCCAGAATCGATCGCCCTTCCCACCCACTTCGGCGCAGTCTGATTAATTGCATCAATAATCCCCAACATAAAAGTACCGTGCTCGCTACCTTCCCCAGGCTTCAGCAACGGATTATCATCCCCGCCCACATAATCGCGGCCCTTCTTAATATTCGCGTAATTCAAATAAGGACTACCCGCACTCACACCAGTATCAATTGTCCCCACCAACGGCTGATCAGCCAAAGGAAAATCTAGCAATTGACGAATTGCATTCGGATTACTAGGATTCGGCGACTGGGGATCAACAGGAATTAAAGCCACCGGCAAAGTCTCAAACGCACCGCCCGGATTATAAGGAGTTTGAGTCGCAATCCCGTTGTTGTACAAACCCAGCGGGTCAAAATCAATCAGCGGTGGTAAATTATTAGTTGGTGCTCCAGAAGGGTCGATCGGGCAAACACCGCTATCAGCCAAGAAATTAGGTAAATGTAAATCAGAAAGCGACCAAGAACCCAATAACTGATGTAGCTGGTCGAATTCGTGATCCCAATCCCCAATACCCGCACTCGGAGTCACAATTTTTTCTAAGATAAAACTTTTCGGTCGTTTCCGACTCTTTGTTTTACTTGAATCCCCAAAACCTTGAGCCTGATTGCGTTTCTTGCCACCAAAATTTAGCCAACTCATAACTTTTGCACCCTAATAAATATGAAGTCGATCGCACAAACTTAATTAAATATCTTCAAACATTCAACCAAAACCCTTTGTTGACAAGGATTTTTCAATAATCGTCAAAAATTTCTGTTGATTTGAGAACTTACGCAAATTTAACAAATTTTCTGTATAGGCGATCGTTTTACATCTGCCGCACCTGGCTAAAGGTTCGGCGGGCGATCGGACAAACACTTTGTTACTGCGTAATTTCTATGATTTTTTGCTTCTTCACACGGTTATTGTATACCAAAAATATTTGTGCGATCGTAAAGTTTATGTAAAGTTTATGTAAAGTTTTTGGGATAGCAATCCCCGCCTAAACCAGAAAAATCCGCTACACAAGGTTTCCCTCGCAATGACAGGTGAAAAATGCGTAAATCCTAAAATAGTTAGAATTTACACTTGCTTTTTTTCTGATTTCTGATCATATAAATACCAAGGTGAAATTTGGATTAAAGTCTAAAGCCCAAACAAATATCACCGAAAAGCTTCTTCACAAAATACTGCAATACTTCCCTGCTTCATTGAAACGGGGGAAAACTTAGCCTTGAAACTTCCCGTCAGGAAGACTTAGGGCGACTCGAAAAGCTCAAAAACCCAGCGGAGAAAACATAAAAACAGAATAGGGCGATCGATTCTAGACAATTTTGAAACTCTTGTCCCACCCCCTACTCCCCTTGAGAAGGGGAGTAGGGGCGATCGA
>DMYK01000493.1:0-5809 GCA_003483675.1 Microcoleaceae cyanobacterium UBA11344 | reverse complement strand
CTTAAGAAGGGGGACTTTGAGTGAATTATCTTGTTCTCCCCGATGTTTTGGGAGACGAGTGAAACTCTTGTCCCCCCCTTCTTAAGGGGGGTTAGGGGGGATCGAGTTAAGCCTGAAACCCAGTGTTTCTCTAGTCGATCCAAAAGTCTAGATCCCCCTAAANNGAGTGAATTATCTTGTTCTCCCCGATGTTTTGGGAGACGAGTGAAACTCTTGTCCCACCCCCTACTCCCCTTCTTAAGGGGGGCTAGGGGGGATCGAGTTTCGGCCTAAAACGGGTAATTCCTTCTTCCTTCTTCCTTCTTCCTTCTACTTACCATGCAACTCAAATCAGCCGTACAGTGGATACCTCATCCCGACGGTCATTGGATACTTCGCAATCCCGAAGACATTACCTGTATTCAAGTTGACGACTTTGACAAACAAGTAATTTTGCAACTAAATCAACAACCACTAACAAATATTCTCGCCGAATACGACCTAGATTTAGAAGATTTGCAAAATCTCTTGAAAGACTTAGCACAAGCAGGAATGCTAGAAGGAACCAAGCCGCCGAAAGCCAAATTTAACCTGCTATCCTTCACAATTCCCCTAGTCAATCCCGATGTTTGGTTATCGCGGCACATCGACAAAATCCGCTGGATTTGGACGTGGGAATTTGGCTTTTTTCTGTGCGCTTTCATCTCTTCTTCCGTAGCAGTATGGTTGGCTTCCGTAGAGGAAGTCGCCACCTCGCACCAGCAGTTATTGACAGCCGGAAAAATTGACAATGCGATCCAAGTTATCTTGCTGACAATGTTAGTAATAGCTTTGCACGAACTCGGTCATGCTTTCACGCTCAAACACTACGGCGGCATAGTTAAAGAAATTGGATTGTTGTTTATGTGTCTCATCCCCGGATGCTATACAGATACAACCGACCAATACAGTTTAGTCAGGCGGAAACAGCGAGTTTTAGTAGTAGCTGCGGGAGTATTGATTCAAGTAACAATTTGGGCATTGGCTGTTTGGATATGGCTGTTTTCTCAGTCAAATCCAGTTTGGCATCAAATTAGTTATTTGTTGATGGTGGCGGCATTGCTGACAGTGGCAATTAACTTGAATCCGTTGAATAAATTTGACGGTTATTATTTGTTAGTTGCTGGAACAGGGATTAACAATCTGCGACAAAGATCCTTTGATTTTTATGTGGATTTGTTGCGGAGGGAAGAGATAGAAGAAGCAGTGGAAACGCAATGGGTTTTAGCAGCCTATGCGCCTTTGAGTATAGTTTATACTGTTTGGGCGTTTAGTTACTTAATGTCTTTGATTGGAAATTGGGCTTTGTTAAATGTTCCGAGTTTTTAACCGNNCGGGACGTGCCACAAAAATGCAATTTGATTATTTTAGGGGTTTATCGAAATGAATGTTTGTCAAAAGTTGGGAATTGTTGGTGGAAGTTTGAGTGTTGCACTTGTTAGTCAATGTTTGTCTGTACAAGCTGCTACTCTTACTCAAACTTATACTGTGGATCTGGGTTCGCAGCCATTAAATAGCAGCACGAATGTGGTTTTGCCCAAGTTTAATTCGCTGTTAGGAACGCTATTAAGGGCTTATGTTACGGTTAAGTCTACTGTTAATAACACTGTTAGCATTACTCCTTTGACGGGAGATTTTATGGGAACGGCGGCGACTAATGCAAGTATTGCTGTGAATATTCCGCTGTTAAAAGTTGACCCTAATTTGACTTTGAGTGTGTTAGCAAGTCCGCCGGAAACGAGGATTGCTAATGGCGCTACAGGAAGTGTTAGCGGTTCGGCTTCCGGTACTGTGTCAAAGAGTTATGATTCCCAGCAGTCTCTGAGTGCGTTAAGTGGATGTGATGGTGATACTTTTATCGCAGGTTTGATGACTACGGGTTTTACTCAAGTTACGGGGAATCCTGTTAGAGGTAGTTTCGATGGTAAGGTTGTTGCTAACACTATGGTTAGTGCAATTTATGAGTATGAACCTGTACCGGAACCGATGACTGCTGTTGGTACATTTGTGGCTGCTGGAATGGGTTTGTGGTGGAAGAGAAGGGCTTCAGAAAAGGGGTAATACCAATTTGGAGATCCCCCCTAGCCCCCCTTAATAAGGGGGGGACAGGAAGCACTCAAAGTCAACCCCTACTCCCCTTATTAAGGGGGGGACAGGAAGCACTCAAAGTCAACCCCTACTCCCCTTAATAAGGGGGACAGGAAGCACTCAAAGTCAACCCCTACTCCCCTTAATAAGGGGACAAGAGTATTTCTCAAAGTCCCCCTTATTAAGGGGGATTTAGGGGGATCTAGACTCTACTAAAAGCGACATTTATTATGGGTTTAAGTATTAAGTTATCATCAATGGCATCTTGCCCGTTCCTAAAAATGGTGTAAGATGTGAGTTACTACGAACGAATCTTTTAAGATTATGGTTGATAGATTTGGCGGATTTCGTCGAGGTTGTTGGCTGCGGGCATATGAAATGCGATCGCCTGCAAAACACCAACATCAGAAATTCCCGAAATCTCCTCAAGCAACAGCAATCCTTCATCTCCAAATTTCAGTTTTAAACCGAGTTCGATTATCTGGATAAATGCTTGTTTAGTGCGCGCTTTTTCCTCCAGTAACTGAGCATCTTTTTGAGATAACTGAGCATCTTTTTGAGATAACTGAGCATCTTTTTGAGATAACTGAGCATCTTTTTGTGCCGCCAGTTCGTCACCTGTAGGAATGGGAACACCATCAGCATAGCACCAGCGCAACCAAGTACCACTGACATTTTCAAATTCACCTTGCCACAGAGTTAGTCCCAAACCGACTTCGGGAAACCAAGCATCACTTTTCGGCAAGTAAGATTGATTGTGCAATTCAAAGATTCGCAGCACGCTACCTCTCAACTCGCGTAGCGGATCATACACAACATAATACGGAATTCGCATTCGAGCGTAATCTATTAACTTGCTGCTCAATTCATTGCCCGGAGTTGGGGAAACAATTTCGATCGCAATTTCGGGAGGTTTGCCAAATTCCCAAAATAGATACGATCGCACTTTTTTTTCCCACCAATCCTCAGCACCAGTAATATTGATACTAAGAAACACATCCGGGGCGATTCCAGGTAGACGCACGCTGCTAAATAAACCGACATTTGCCGCCGCAATAAAAGGAACCGTAATACCCGTATCGCCACCGCTATAGAAAACCGTTGTCAGCAATCGCTGCTGTTTTTCGTTGATGAAACTGTCCAAAGGAGTATCGTCTTCTAAAACTAAGTTGCTAATATCTGGCAACTGACTCGGATCGAGGGTTAATGGCTCAGACATAGGTAGCCGAAATGAGAAATATCTGCCAGATCAATTATAACAGAATGGGCCTCGGACAATTTGAGATTTTAGATTGATTGGTAATTTTAATCTGAAATCCAAAATCGGATTGAGCATCAGGCATATTTTCTTCCATGTTCCATCTTCCTTCGCCTCCGCGTGCCTCGCGGTTCATTTAATCTTACGACCTATTAACGGATTTGATATTACTCGCAGCCCAGAATAAAAAAAATATTTCCCAAAACACTTGACAAACTGGCGGAGATATGGCATAGTAGTGATTCGTGACCGATGCGGAACTGGCGGAATTGGTAGACGCGCATGATTCAGGTTCATGTGGTGCAAGCCTTCCGGGTTCAAGTCCCGGGTTCCGCATTCTCAAGGCAAGGCAGTAGTTTGGGGTTAACCCGATACAGGCAATAACCCCATTCACTCTGCTCAATTAAACAATGCTGACAAGTATTCAAAACCCCCTAGTCAAGGAAATCCGCAAGCTGCATAGCTCGAAGGGACGCAGGGAACAACAATTATTTTTACTCGAAGGGACGCATTTACTTGAGGAAGCTTGCGGGGCCAAACACCCGCTAGAAACTGTTTGTGCGACTCCAGAATGGGTTGAGCAGCACGGGAAACTGTGGGATCAAGTTTGTAGTTGGGCCGATCGCACAGAGTTAGTGAGCGAAAAGGTGTTAGAGTCGATCGCCACAACAGTCCAACCAGACGGCATAATCGCCACCGCACCACGCACCGCTACCCCACCGACAGAGTTGTCAACTTTGGGAATAGCCTTAGAAACCATCCAAGATCCGGGAAACCTGGGGGCGATCGTCCGCACGGCTGCGGCTGCTAATGCCGACGGCTTGCTGCTGAGTTCCGACAGCGCTGATTTAGACCATCCAAAGGTGCTGCGAGCCTCAGCAGGAGCCTGGTTTAAACTGCCAATGAGAGTCAGTTCAGATTTAAGGGCCGAAGTCTCCTGGTGTCAAAATCGAGGGATGCAAATTTTAGCAACCGTTCCCGACGCTAGTTTGACCTATTGGGAAGTAGATTTGCGATTGCCGACTCTGATAGTTTTGGGGAACGAAGGCTCTGGTTTGTCGGCAGAATTGAGGAGTTTGGCCGATCGACAAGTTCAAATTCCCCTGAGTCGGGGCGTAGAATCATTGAATGTGTCGATCGCCAGTGCCCTGATTTTATACGAAGCTCAACGGCAAAGAAGCCAGTAGTCCGATCTAAATGTAAAGAAATATAGCCTCGCACTCTCAGAAATGTTAATATTCTTAACATAAAGTAGCATTGTTAACACCCCAACCAGAACCTAACCAGTTCCGGGGGTGACAGGGAGTAGCAGCTAGCTACCATCAAAACGAAGCCTCTTTAAATGCAAGGAAAGCGCAAGTCCCCGCCCGCTTTCCTTCCCAGAAAAAACTAGGGGTTTGCTTTGTCGCAAACCTTTAGAGGCACTGATCCTCAGCGGGTAAAGCTCATGAAAACTCTTAAGTCTTCAGATACAGATTCTGTTCGCGCTTATCTGCAAGAAATTGGCCGCGTTCCCCTGTTAACCCATGAGCAAGAAATAGTCTACGGCAAACAGGTACAGCGATCGACCGCACTGAATCAGGAAAAACATATTCTAGCCAAAGAGTTAGACCGTGAGCCAACGACGGCTGAATGGGCACAAGCAGTTGGGCTGTCTGAGGCTGAGTTACAGCGGACGATCGACCACGGGGACAGAGCAAAACGGCAAATGGTGGAAGCCAATCTGCGGCTGGTGGTGTCTGTTGCTAAGAAATACATCAAGCGCAACGTAGATTTACTGGATCTAATTCAGGAAGGCACTATTGGGATGCAGCGAGGGGTGGAAAAATTTGACCCGACTAAGGGTTTCAGATTTTCTACTTATGCTTATTGGTGGATTCGCCAAGCCATTACGCGGGCGATCGCCGAAAAAGGCCGCACCATCCGCTTACCAATCCACATTACCGAAAAGCTCAACAAAATTAAAAAGGCTCAGCGCCTACTTGCTCAACAGCTAGGCCGCCCGGCCACGACTGCTGAGTTGGCCTCAGAGTTAGGTTTGACTCCCAAACAGATTCGGGAATATCTCGAACGATCGCGCCTGCCACTTTCCCTTGACTTGCGCGTGGGAGATAATCAAGATACAGAGTTGGGCGATTTGTTGGAAGATACCGGTACTTCCCCAGAAGATTTTGCCCTGCAATCTTCCTTGCGGACGGATTTGGATCATATGATGGCGGAATTGACTCCCCAACAGCGGGAAGTGCTGGCCTTGCGGTTTGGTTTAGAAGATGGGCAAACTTTAACCTTGGCAAAAATAGGCGATCGACTCAACATTAGCCGGGAAAGAGTGCGACAAATAGAACGGGAAGCTTTGACTAAACTCCGCAAACGCAAACAAGACATAAACGACTATCTAGCCAGCTAGGTAGATTGGGGATTGGGCGATCGGGTTTTTCCTTCGCC
>DMYK01000405.1:8164-8637 GCA_003483675.1 Microcoleaceae cyanobacterium UBA11344 | reverse complement strand
AAACCTTAAGCAAGTATCTAATTTAATTATAGGTACAAATTTATTTACACAATTATGATATTGTCCGAAAATCGGTATCAGCGCTACCAGGAATTACAGCAAGCACTCGAACAGCTACAAAAAACCGCTGCACAGGATAATCTAGATAGGGCAGCGCTGGCGGCCGAATACAAAAAAGTGCAACAATTTTTCGGAAACCAAATTATGAGAGCCGACAGCGGTGAGTTAGAGCCGTCAGAAACACCCCCTGAACAGTCCTATCTGACGGAAATTCACAAGCAACTACGGCTGCTGGGGACAGACGTAACGTTTTTGCAAGCATCGCGCCAGCCAGCGACAGTGACAGCGAGGCAAACTGCGGCGATGGCGAGGCTCAACACGCTAATTGGCTACTGCGGTGCGCTGCTACCCAAAAATTATGGTTCTTCAGATACCGCCCAGAAGGCAGAATTAACAACTGAGTTAACCAAGAA
>DMYK01000405.1:5819-7978 GCA_003483675.1 Microcoleaceae cyanobacterium UBA11344 | reverse complement strand
AGAATTCACACCGTCTCTCTACGACAGCAAAGCCGCCCTGTGTCCCGAAGACGGTCACTACCTATCGCGGGCGAAAGTTCCTTTCAGTAAGGTGCCCTTTTACATAGAGCGCTGTATGCTGTGCGGGGGCATTTGGTGCGATAACGGCGAGTGGGACATTCTCGAAAGTTTGGGATTCCACACCGAGATTGACCAGATGTTTTCCCCTAACTGGCAAGCGAAGGCCCGTTTGCAGGAACTCGCCGAAAGGGAGCGTCAAGTCCTGATTGACAAGCTGGGGCCGGACATTGCCGGGTATGTTTTGGAACTCGCGGAAGTTTTAGCAGACCATCCCCACGCAGATTGTGCGGCTACTTATATATTGCGGAAAGCTGAGCTGAAGCGAAAGGAAATTTAGTTATTTGTTAGTTGACAGTTGACAGTTGACCGTTGGCTGTTGGCTGTTGACTGTTGACTGTTGAGAGTAAAAAAAACAAGGAATAACTAAGGACTAATGACTAATGACTAATAACGAATAACTAAGGACTAATGACTAATAACTAATGACTAATGACTAAGGACTAATAACGAATAACTAAGGACTAATCACTAATGACTAATGACTATGCTCTATTTTCCGTCGAAAATCTACGAGTAGCTTATCCCCAGCGACGAGGCCAAGCCGGTTGGGCTGTTGACGGTGTTTCCCTAACCCTGCAACCGGGGGAAAAGCTGGGATTAGTTGGGGAGTCGGGGTGCGGTAAGTCAACTTTGGGACGGGCGGCGATGCGGTTGCTGCCGGAGTCAACGCTGATTGAGGGGCGAGTTTGTTTTGCTGGAGAGTCTGTGTTTGACATGAATGCGTCGCGACTCAGACGGTTTCGTGGGGAAGCTGTGGCATTGATTTTTCAAGACCCGATGACTCGTCTCGATCCTTTGATGACTGTCGGTGAACATTGTATTGAAACTTTGCAGGCTCATAGACCGAATTTGTCTAAGGCGCAAGCTAAGAAAAGGGCGATCGAAATTCTGGAAGCTGTGAAAATTCCGGCTTCCCGTTGGTCGCAATTTCCTCACGAATTTAGTGGCGGAATGCGACAAAGGGTGGCGATTGCTTTGGCTCTTTTGCTCGATCCTAAATTAATTGTGGCGGATGAACCGACGACGAGTTTGGATGTAACTGTCGCGGCCCAAATTATGCAGGAATTAACGCGAATTTGTGCTGAACGGGGAACGGCTATTTTGTTGATTTCTCACGATTTGGCGATGGTGGGTGAGTATTGCGATCGCATTGCGGTGATGTACGGCGGCAAAGTAGTGGAAACTGGGCCTGTGCAGGAGGTTTTTCAACAACCGCAGCATGAATATACTCGATCGCTCTTAAAAGCAGCTTTGCACATTCAGAAGGAAGAAGACAGAGGAAAGAAGGCCCTTCGACTACGCTCAGGGAACGCTTCAGGAAGAAGGCCCAACGACTGCGTTTATGCTGAGCGTAGCCGAAGTGCTCAGGAACCGCTTCAGGAAGAAGGAAGAGAACAAAAAGATAATCGGCTTCAGTCTTCACCCAATTCTCCTCTGTTGACTGTGACGAATTTGCAGCAGCACTACAGTTTAGAAAGCAATTTGTTAGAGCAGTTATTTTCGAGGAAGCGCGATGTAATTAAAGCAGTAGACGGCGTTAGTTTACAGCTAGAACGGGGGGAAATCCTAGGGCTTGTAGGGGAGTCCGGCTGCGGCAAAAGTACCTTGTCACGGACGATTTTGCAGCTAATTCCTTCTACTGGTGGCAAAGTGGAATTTCAAGGAATAGATCTTACTGCACTGGATCGCGATGCTGTGAGGAAACACCGCCGCCAAATGCAAATGGTATTTCAAGACCCCCACGCTTGCTTGAATCCGATGATGACTGTCGGACAAAGTATTGCTGACCCTTTATTTATTCACAAACTAGCTAAGGCCCCCGAAGCTAAAAGACAAGTAATGGCAATGTTAGAGCGGGTGGGTTTGACTCCTGGGGAGGATTTCTTTCGCCGCTATCCAGGGGAATTGTCGGGAGGACAACAGCAGCGTGTGGCGATCGCCCGCGCTTTGATTACTCGGCCGCAATTGATTATTTGCGACGAACCGGTGAGTATGCTGGATGCCAGCGTGCAGACGCAAGTTTTAGAACTAATGCTGGA
>DMYK01000405.1:2250-5678 GCA_003483675.1 Microcoleaceae cyanobacterium UBA11344 | reverse complement strand
GCTCCTTTATTGGCTCGGACTAATTGATTTTGGATTTTCGATTTTGGATTTTCGATTAAAAGATTGACAATTTTTTGGCTTTCCATGACGTGCTAACGGCGATTCATAGCGAAAACTATAGATTTTGGCAATTTGCCTTGAAATTCGCTAAAGTGGAAGCAGACATTTCAAATCATTCCACCGACACCAAGCACCATATGGCAGAATCTGACCTAGGCAGTTTTGCGGTGGCACCGGAAGCCTCACTCGCGATCGCAGAAGATGAGGACATCGAGATCGATCGTCCCATTTCAACTCGCTCAGAAGCATACAACAACTGGTCGGCCGACGATCCCGTGGGAGCTTTGTTCAAGGAAATGGCTCGCTATCCTTTGCTGACTGCCACCGAAGAGGTGGAGTTAGCACGCCGTGTCCGAGAATTGGTAGCCCTTGAGGAACTAGAAAAGGGTTTACAGCAGGAATTGGGAAGAGTTGCGACAAAAGCTGAACTCGCGGAGGCTATGGGTTTGAGCGAAACTCAACTGCAAAACCTCCGGCATCAGTGGCAGTCGGCGAAACGGAAAATGATTAGCTCAAATTTGCGGTTGGTGGTTTCGATCGCCAAACGCTATCTGAATCGGGGCGTGCCTTTTCTGGATTTAATTCAGGAAGGAGCTTTGGGTTTGAACCGAGCCACGGAAAAGTTCGACCCGGAAAAGGGTTATAAGTTTTCTACTTATGCCTATTGGTGGATTCGCCAAGGAATTACGCGGACAATTGCCAATCAAGGGCGGACAATTCGCTTGCCGGTTCATATTGTCGAACAGTTAAATAAACTAAAAAGAGTATATCGGGATTTGAGGCGATCGCTCCAACGCAATCCCACTGAAGCTGAACTTGCTAAAGCAATGGAAATTACTTGCGAACAGCTTCGCTATCTTCAGCAAGTACGCCGGCAATCTTTGTCTCTCAACCACCGCATCGGCTCGGAAGAAAGTTCGGAACTTTTGGATGTGATAGAAGATAGCGTGACGCAATCTCCTGAAGCTCAGATGAATGAGATGATGATGCGCCAAGATATTTTGGAGGTGTTGGACTCAATTTTGACTGAGCGGGAAAAAGAGATTGTTGCTATGCGTTATGGTTTAGTAACCGGGGAACCTTACACTTTAGAAGAGGTGAGTAGTTTGTTCAATTTGTCCCGCGAACGAGTCCGTCAAATTCAAAACAAGGCTATGCGGAAACTGCGACGACCTCAAGTGACGGAACGATTAAAGGGCTGGTTGAAATAAGTGAAAATTAAACCGGTTTGATATGGTATTTTAATGTTGGATTGTCACTTACTGCTTGTCTATGTCTTATGAGGTAATTTTGCGTCCAGCTACGCGGGCAGATGTGCCGATGCTGTTTGATTTGATTAAAGCTTTGGCTGAGTACGAGAAGTTGTCTGATGCTGTGACTGGGAGTGCGGTAGATTTGGAGAATCATCTGTTTGGCGATCGACCTTTTGCTGAAGCGATTTTAGCAGAGTGCGAGGGTCGAGTTGTTGGCTGGGCACTGTTTTTTCATAACTATTCTACTTTTTTGACTCAGCCGGGAATTTATTTGGAAGATTTGTTTGTGCTCCCTGAGTTTCGAGGGCGGGGAATTGGCAAGTCTTTGATAGTTTATTTAGCACAGTTGACGGTTGAAAGGGGCTGCGGGCGTTTGGAATGGAGTGTGTTGGATTGGAATGAATTGGCGATCGGATTTTACCAAGGTATCGGTGCTGATGTGATGCCTGATTGGCGGATTTGCCGGGTGGCGGGCGAATCTTTAGCTAATTTGGCATCAAAGTAATTGTAGATAATTGCCAAAAATATAGGAAAATTTAGGTAATAGTTAACTTAATTAGGAGAACAGATTGTGATTATTTGGGTAAACGAGCAAATCGATCCGTCAGGTATTGTTTATGCTTGCATTGCTTGTGTCGATGAGACTCAAGCTCAGGAATGCCACGAATCTTTCGAGAAGAATTTGACAGCAGAACAAAAAGAGCAAGGCTGGGTTGCTACATTACGGATTGTTAGTTCTTGGGATGACGTGCCTGTTAACGCTTTGAAATTGAATTAATATCAAATCTGTTAACATCGGCATTCATTTCTCTCTGCTCTTTCTCTGTGTTCTCTGCGTTCTCTGCGGTTAAATCATTCATAAAAAACCGTAGACGATCAAACATATTGCGGTTCAATGCGATCGCCCAGATCGCCCTGCACATTAGTTAAAAAAAAACAAGACCACTTGAATACAAATTGGTCAAATAAAAAAAAGTAAACTTGTTCAGGAGTTTTAGCATTATTATTAATAGATAGAGGCATTTCAAATTGTCAAGTTAATTTTTATGATTGAAACCTTATTTCACGCTTATACGCCTCTAGTTATCTGGACAGGCTTAGGATTGTTGCTGTTTCGGTACATCCCAGTAAATTTTCCCAAGCTGCTAGGGATCTGTCTTTACTGGATTGGGATACCGCTGCAAATTCTAGTTTTAGCCCGTCAGAGCGAATTTTCGGGTGCTGTGGGATTCACACCTGCGATCGCCACATTCGTATTATTCCTGAGTACGAGTTTAACTTGGTTGACTTGGCTATTATTGCGGCGGCTAAGTTCTCGCCACATCAAAGAGCCATATTTTCATGGCAAAAACTCTCTGGTAAATTCATTTTTGTTAAACTTGAATTCCCTGAAGCGATCGAGCCAAGGCAGTTTTATCCTAGCTGCAATGTTAGGCAATACTGGCTTTGTCGGATTAGCAATGACTCCCGCTCTAATCGGCATTGATAACAACAATTGGGCCGTCTTGTATAGCGTCACCAATAATGTGATCGGAACTTACGGATTCGGTGTATTTATTGCTAGCTATTTCGGGCATTCGCAGCAAAACAATCACTGGTGGATTCAGCTTCGGGACGTGCTAACAGTCCCAGCTCTCTGGGCCTTTTTCATTGGTTTTTTCACCAGAAATATACCCTTACCGGAGACAGTAGAATCGGGATTGCAAACAGCAGTTTGGGGGGTAATTGCTAGTGCTTTGCTGCTGGTTGGTATCCGGCTGAGGTCAATTAAAAAATGGCAAAGTTGTGAACTGGCCTTAATCTCGTCGCTGTTAAAAGTTGTAATTGTGCCGGTGATAGTGGGGTTAGGTGCTAGTTTTTTCGGATTGAGTGGCGATCCGAGGCTGGTGCTGGTGTTGATGTCGGGAACGCCCACAGCTCTAGCCGTGCTGATTTTAGCAGAGGTTTACGATCTCGATCGGGATTTACTAGCTAGCAGTATTGCGATCACTTCTGTGGGGTTGTTGTTGATGCTTCCCTTGTGGCTAGTTTGGTTTAGTTGAAGTTGGGCGATCGCGTGGGGCTCAGAAACCGGGTTTCTGAGCAAAATCTCGGTGAGGATGGGTAAATGATCGC
>DMYK01000405.1:0-2078 GCA_003483675.1 Microcoleaceae cyanobacterium UBA11344 | reverse complement strand
TTCTCGCAGAAACCCGGTTTCTGGGATTTTTGGGTTTCTCAAAATTATATAATATAGAAATAACTTCAAGGAGGTTATAGGCATGACAACCATATCCAACGAACAAACAGCTATCATCCGTACAGAAAGAGGACTGACGATCGCAGGTACGCGCATCACCCTCTACGACATCATGGACTATGTGACGGCTCAATATCCGCCGAAGTTTATCAGAGGATTGTTTGAGCTTACAGAGGCACAAATTAATGCGGCTTTAGCTTATATTGAGGCAAATCGCGCTGATGTTGAAGCTGAGTATCAAATGGTGCTTAAAGAAGCTGAAGAACTGCGGCTGTACTATGAAGAAAAAAATCGCGATCTGATTGCCAGAATTGCGGCGCAACCACCAAAACCGGGAACAGAAGCTGCATGGGAAAAACTTCGAGCAGCTAAGGCAAAACGTGAGGCTAAAGCATGATTTTTTTGATAGATCATAATCTCAACGGACAAGCCATAATTTTATTTGGATCTATTGCTAATCAAGGTTGGCTTGATATTATCCCAATTCGTTTTGTCACCTTTTCACAAATGGAATTGCCCATTGATAGCGATGATAGAGTAGTTTGGCGGCTTGCTCAAGAAAATCAGATGATTTTGCTGACAGCTAATCGCAGTATGAAAGGAAAGGATTCTTTAGAACAAGTAATGCGTGAAGAAATTACCCCTAATTCATTACCTGTGATTACGATTGGAAACGCTGATAGATTACTGAATGATTGGGAATATCGAGAACGTTGTGTTGAGAGTCTAATTGAGATTGTGCTTGGTATTAATGGCTATATGGGTGTAAGTAGGCTTTTCATCCCATGAAGTGGTGTCGAGGTTGTTGAAGAAGTGCGATCGCGCTTCTTCTGCTATTGGGGATGGTGGAGGATACCGACTAAACAAAGCGAAACCACTCCTCCTCGTTCCCTCGTTCCCTAGTCGAACCAATGTAGTAAAATTTTATCCAATAATAGATGGGGTAACCATAACCTAAATATGTTAACTAAATACATTCAAGCTGCCATGAAGCAAGCTAAGTATGAAATTTTCCCTGATGATGGGACTTTCTACGGAGAAATTCCTATCTGTGAGGGAGTCTATGCAAATGCTGTAACACTCGAAGCTTGTCGAGAAGAATTGCAAGAGGTATTGGAAGACTGGATTTTACTTAGTCTCACCCTGAATCTTCCTTTACCCGTCCTCGATAATATCGATCTTAAAATTACTAAAGAAGTCGCCTGATGCCCCCTTTAAAACCCATCAAACGTCGAGACTTAATTTATTACCTGAAACAACTGGGATTTGACGGCCCCTATTCGGGAAAAAGGCATCAGTTCATGTTGAAAGATAACCTGCGCGTCACCATCCCCAATCCTCATCAAGGTGATATCAGTGCCAACTTTTTAGCTAAAATTTTGCGACAGGCTAAAGTTGATATTAGTGATTGGGATAACCTCTAAAGTTAAGATGGTTTTGTTAATTTATTCCAAAGTATGATAGAATTAATGTATCGTAAAATCCTTAAATACTATGACACTTGAAAATCTTGAAGCTGAGGTTCTGGCACTTCCACAAGACTCTCAAGCAATATTGCTATCTCGACTCCTAAAACACTTGGGACAAAGTAGAGAAATCGATCCAGAAGTTACAACTATCTGGAGTGAAGAAGCTGAAAGGCGCGATCGCGAAATGGATGGCGGCGAAGTTATTGGCATTCCGGCCCAACAAGTGTTTCAGAAGATTCGTGGGCTTCTGCAATGAAAAACGCCATATTTCATCCACTAGCAGAACAAGAATTAATTGATGCCACCGCTTATTACGAGGAACAAAAACCTGGGCTTGGGTTAGAGTTTTTAGGAGAAGTAGAAGAGGCAGTAAACTTCCTCATGCTATATCCTGAAGCTGGTTCAAATGTAGGAGTTTCTGTTCGTCGGGTAATTTTGCCCAAGTTTTCTTACTCTCTGTTTTATCGTATCCTAGAAGAAGAGCAGATTCGGATTTTAGCGGTTGCACATCACAAGCGTAAACCACAATACTGGGTTGACCGAGAGTAG
>DMYK01000287.1:1653-2914 GCA_003483675.1 Microcoleaceae cyanobacterium UBA11344 | reverse complement strand
GGCTATGTAATGTATCCTAGTCCTGTAGCGCAGCAAAGAGATATTCAACCCTTTGTTTACAGAGGCTTAGACGGACAAGATATGCTCGGAGATTTAATAGCTCAATCTCACCGCCAAGGATTGCTAGTAATTCCTTGGTTTGAGTTTGGTTTCATGGCACCTCCCACATCAGAATTAGCATTAAATAATCCCGATTGGTTAACACAAAAACAAGACGGTAGCCAAACATCAAACGGTGCTGGAGGCGAAGTAGTTTGGCTAAATCCTTTCCATCCAGAAGTGCAGCAATTCATTACCGAAATTGTACTAGAAGTCACTACTAAATACAATGCTGACGGCATTCAATTTGACGATCACATGAGTTTGCCATCGGAATTTGGCTACGATGCCTACACAGTTGCGCTGTATACCAAAGAAACCAAAAAAACTCCTCCAACAGATTTTGAAGATCCAGCTTGGGTGCTGTGGCGAGCTAATAAAATAACGGCATTTATGTCGAGATTAAATCAAGCGGTAAAAGCAATAAAACCCAAGGCAATTTTCTCAATTTCTCCCAATTACTACGAATTTGCTTACAAGCATCACCTGCAAGATTGGCTGGCTTGGGTGCGTTTAGATATTGCCGACGAGCTAATTGTGCAAGTTTATCGTCCCAATCTAGAATCGTTTATTAGCAAGATTAATCGTCCAGAAATGCAAGAAGCACAGCAAAAGATTCCCACAGGAATTGGGATTATGACTGGTTTAAGAAATCGCCCAGTCCCCATGCAGCAAATTCAATCCCAGGTGCGAGCAGTCCAAGAATACGGCTTAGGTGTCGCTTTCTTCTACTACGAAAGTTTATGGGAATTGACACCAGAATCTCTTGACGATCGCATGTCTAAATTTCACACTTTCTTCCCCTTTTCTGCATTCCGAACAGCGCAACAAATACCCAGACGGGCGGCTACTTTTCCCCCGCCGCCGCCACCCAAACCAGACCCCAAAGCTAAGCCGAATAAACCTGGAAATAACAGCGAACCTTCGCCTTCGCCAAGTACATCAAAGAAGTAAAAAGTAGGGTGCTTATGGCGCACTTTACCGTGATATAAATCATTAGTCATTCAATAAAAATGCAAACTAACCAAAAACTTTTACTATCAACAATGGGCTGTGGCACTTGGGCTTGGGGCAACAGATTGCTCTGGGGCTACGATGAAAGTATGGACGACGAATTGCAAGCCGTTTTCAATCTTTGTGTTAGTAACGGTGTCACTTTATT
>DMYK01000287.1:566-1591 GCA_003483675.1 Microcoleaceae cyanobacterium UBA11344 | reverse complement strand
AATAAAGACAGTATTTGTATTGCGACAAAACTGGCTGCTTATCCTTGGAGATTGACGCGACAGTCAATGATATCGGCTTGTAAAGCCTCTGCTTCCCGCCTCGGCAAAAATGTAGATTTGGTGCAAATGCACTGGTCTACAGCTAATTATGCTCCTTGGCAAGAAAACGCTCTTTTAGATGGTTTGGCCGACCTTTACGAGCAAGGATTAGTCAAGGGAGTAGGCTTGTCTAATTACGGGCCGAAACGGTTAAAATGGGTACATCAAAAATTTAGCGATCGCCAGATTCCAATTGTTACATTGCAAGTGCAATATTCGCTACTTTCTACCTATCCAGTTACTGAACTTGGATTGAAAGAACTGTGCGACGAACTGGGTATAAAATTGATTGCTTACAGTCCTTTAGCCTTGGGATTGCTGACGGGGAAATACTCGGAAAACGGTCCGTTTCCTAAAGGAATCAGAGGTTTAGCGTGTCAACAAATATTGCCGGGAATGCGATCGCTTTTGGAGTGTTTGCGAGCAATAGCAGCATCCAGAAATAAGACGGTTTCGCAGGTAGCGATTAACTGGTGCATTTGTAAAGAAACTATTCCTATTCCTGGGGCGAAATCTGCGGCACAGGCGGCAGAGAATATTGGTGCTTTAGGGTGGAAATTAGACTCTGGCGAGATGGCAGAATTGGATAAAGCGGCGGCGAAGGTAGATCAGAAAATGGTGCAAAATATCTTTCAAACTAAGTGATATCAAATCCGGTGGGATCGGAATTAATGTTACCCACAGTCAGGATACGGCAGTGCCGTTTCCCTACAATTAATCGGGGTAGGGAAACGGCATTGCCGTGTCTTCCGTTTCTGATATATTGTAACATTTCCATGAACAGGCAAGATGCCTGTTNNAACAACTAAATTTTCTTGTGGGGAGTAGGGGTTGGGCTTCTAGCCCATGAAAGGGTTATTGAGAATGGTGCAATATCTCAGGTTAAACTAATATCTTGCACCATTTCTATGAACAGGCAAGATGCC
>DMYK01000287.1:0-555 GCA_003483675.1 Microcoleaceae cyanobacterium UBA11344 | reverse complement strand
AACAACTAAATTTTCTTGTGGGGTGAGCTTCTAGCCCGCCCCTAAAAGACTTATTCACATCACACAAAACTTTTCTACACAGCGCACAAACATTTCTACACCCATCCCCAAAGCAGTTTCATCAAAATCAAAACGCGGGTGGTGGTGCGGGAAAGCCAAATTTTTCTCCTGATTTGCCGAACCCAAAAAGAAATAGCAACCAGGCACTTCTTGCAAAAAGAATGACATATCTTCCCCGCCCATAGTTTGACATTCCGGGACTATTCCCGCTGGAGTTTCCACCACGGATTCTGCTACGCTACGCACCAATTCAGCGATGTTGGCATCGTTGATTACCGGCGGGTAAAGCGCATAATAATCTAATTGATAATTAGCCCCGTGACTGTGACAAATTCCGGCAATTATTTGCTCGATTCGCTTGTCAAAATAACCTTGATATGCTGGATTGAAATAGCGCACCGTGCCGCCAATTTGAGCGGTATCAGCAATTACGTTGTGGGTGTGGCCTGCGTTGAATTTGCCGACGGTTACCACTGCGGAGTCGATCGGATCAAT
>DMYK01000615.1:2664-3148 GCA_003483675.1 Microcoleaceae cyanobacterium UBA11344 | reverse complement strand
GCTTGCTCACATTAGCAAAAGA
Source organism: Microcoleaceae cyanobacterium UBA11344 (assembly GCA_003483675.1). Lineage (GTDB taxonomy): Bacteria > Cyanobacteriota > Cyanobacteriia > Cyanobacteriales > Microcoleaceae > Microcoleus. The sequence continues at coordinate 3,126 of DMYK01000615.1, read as the reverse complement.
ATTCAGACAAGAAATCTCCAATCCTCGGAAACGGAACACCACCAGCTACAAAGAGTCTGCTCAGAAACTTTACGATCGGCTAATTGCACCTTTAGAAACTGATTTGCAGAGTCAAGGCATCAATACGCTGCTTTTTTCACTAGATACAGGTTTGCGAAGTCTCCCTTTAGCAGCTCTTTACGACGGCAAAAAGTTCCTAGTAGAAAAATATTCGCTCGCTCAGATTCCCACAATTTCCCTCACAGATACCCGCTATCAATCGCTCCAAAATGCCTCTGTTTTAGCAATGGGAGCCGCCGAATTTACTAAGCTATCTCCCCTGCCAGCAGTACCCGTAGAACTAGCTAATATTGTAGATTTGTGGCCGGGAAAATCTTTTTTAAACGAGCAATTCACCCTAAACAATCTTAAATCTCAACGCAATCAACGGCACGATCAAATTATTCATTTAGCAACTCACAG
>DMYK01000615.1:1287-2642 GCA_003483675.1 Microcoleaceae cyanobacterium UBA11344 | reverse complement strand
AAAGTTGCAATTAAATCAACTCAGGCAGTTAGGATGGAATAATCCGCCAGTGGAGTTACTGGTGCTTTCTGCTTGTCGCACAGCACTGGGAGACGAACAAACTGAATTGGGTTTTGCTGGCTTCGCATTTCAAGCGGGAGTTAAGTCTGTTTTGGCGAGTTTGTGGTATGTTTCAGATGAAGGTACTTTGGCGTTGATGAGCGAGTTTTATCAACAATTGAAAACAGCCCCAATTAAAGCTGAAGCTCTCAGGCAAGCACAAATTGCTATGATTAAAGGTCAAGTCCGCATTGAGCAGGGGGTATTGCGGGGATCGTTTGCTTTCTCCTCGAAGAGGGCTGGGAGTGAGGCGCCGATTAGCCCAGAATTGGCAAGCATGGGCGATCGCAATCTTGCTCATCCCTATTATTGGGCTGCTTTCACAATGATTGGCAGTCCTTGGTAAGCTAATATTGATTAGCAATTATGAGTTTTGGCAATCACAGTGGCGATATTTAACAGACACAAATTTCAAAAAATCGCGGTGCATACACCTAAGAATTTAGGATGGGCGATCGCCTTTTTCAGCGGTATTTTGATGGCCTTGACAACCGCACCAGTTAATGCTTGGTTATTAGCGTGGTTCGCCTTAGTTCCCCTATGGATTCTGGTTGTCAGTTACGAACAACCAAAACAAGTAAAACAACAAAAATTTCTCTTTCTTCCCTCTTCCTTCTTGCTTCTTCCTTTGTTATGGGGAATTGGCTATCACGGATTAGCTTTATCTTGGATTATGGGAATTCACCCAATGACTTGGTTGGGGGTTCCTTGGTGGCCGAGTTTGGCGATCGCACTTTTTTGTTGGGCCTTCATCACCCTTTGGGGAGCCGCATTAGTCGTCGTTTGGGCGTGGCTATTTGTAACTTTCAACTCTCTCTCTTTAGTGGGAAAAATTTCTCTTCTTGACTCCCCCCCTTTACAAGGGGGGGCTGGGGGGGGTAACTCCAAATTCTCAGCATTAATCCGTGTTTTAATTGGTACAGCTTTGTGGTGCGCCTTAGAAAGTCTTTGGAGCTCAACTCCCTTGTGGTGGACATCACTATCTTACACGCAAAGCCCGCACAATTTAGCAATTTTGCACCTCGGTCAACTCTCCGGGCCCAGCGCAGTAACAGCATCTATTATAGCAGTAAATGGCTTAATTGCCGAAGCTTATCTCGAAGGAAGAAGGCAGAAGGAAGAAGGCAGAAAAAAGAATTTGATGGCTTATCTTTTGCCTGCGAGTTTGTGTTTGATTTTGCATATTATCGGCTGGAGTTTATATAATCGCCCCTTAATTCAAGAGGCGGGAACGGCATTAAAAATAGGCATTATTC
>DMYK01000615.1:651-1270 GCA_003483675.1 Microcoleaceae cyanobacterium UBA11344 | reverse complement strand
TCGGGCTTTGGAAGGTTACACGGCTGGATACAAAAAGTTAGCAGATAGAGGTGTTGATGCTGTGTTAACTCCAGAGACAGCTTTGCCTTTTTTCTGGACAAATGAGTATCAGCGTTCTACTCTTTCTTTTTACCAAGCGATTCTCGATCGAGGCGTTACGGCTTGGGTGGGAGGCTTTGGACAGCAAGATGATAGTATGACTAATAGCTTATTTGCGATCGACAAAACAGGAAAAATTATCAGCCACTATGATAAACTAAAGTTAGTACCTTTAGGCGAATATATCCCTTTTTATGAATTTTTAGGCGGGATTATTAATCGGCTTTCTCCCTTAGATGCTCATTTAGTACCGGGCAATTCTAAACAATTGTTTGATACGCCTTTTGGCCGCGCAATTGTCGGTATTTGTTACGATTCGGCTTTTGCGGAAATTTTCCGATATCAGGCGGCGAATGGGGGCGAATTTATGCTCACAGCTTCTAATAATGCCCATTATAAACCACCGATGCTCGCTCAACATCACGCTCTCGATGTAATGCGGGCAATTGAAACCGATAGATGGGCGGCGATCGCCACTAATACGGGTTATTCTGCGTTTGTCAATCCTCACGGCGAAACG
>DMYK01000615.1:0-595 GCA_003483675.1 Microcoleaceae cyanobacterium UBA11344 | reverse complement strand
TGGGGCGATCGGCTGACACCTTTATTGTTAGTTTTGGCTGGATTAGGGATAATTGGGCACAGAATCGCCCGATCGATTTTTGATTAACTTAACATTTATTTAGATACAGGAATTAGGCCAACTGTCACACTTAAATCAGCTTGTCGGGTGCGTCAGACGAAGTTATAGATCGACATAATCAGGGTTTTAGCTTCCGGGGTACCTTACTAATTGTGACACTTGGCCTGAGTCCTCAAATAAATAATTATAATTTTTTAACTTGAGGTTGCTAATATTAAAAGTGATTGAAAAGCGCGCGCCAATCTAGGGGGTTAAGTGGTTACAGAAAAACATGGGTCTAAAGCCCCGTCCTTCTAGGACGGCTTTAATTTCTATAAAGTGTAAACAATTATTAAATATATGCACTTTGCGAATACAATGCTCTGCAAAAACGATAGAATAATTGCATGATTGTACTAGAGTTTAAATTAAAAGGCAAATCGCAGCAATATCGGATGATCGACGAAATGATCCGCACAGCTCAATTTGTCCGAAATAAAACTCTTAGACATTGGATCGACAATCAAGTAGTTAAGTTAGTTGATCTATACAAACA
>DMYK01000106.1 GCA_003483675.1 Microcoleaceae cyanobacterium UBA11344 | reverse complement strand
ATTTTTCATCGCCACCGTCACCGCCGTCGCGTGTTCGGCTGCGTTGCCAATAATTGGGACTAAAATCACCCCGGTAAATAGTGTACTGATTCCCAAACTGGCGGTAGCTTCTTCCAGAGTACCTACCAGCAGTTCTGACTCGATCGCCACCATCAGAGTACAAGCCAACAGCACTCCAATCCACAGAGGCAAATTGACTTTGTGTTCAGAATTGTCTCCTCCCAAGTTGCTCTCGGCGAGTTCTTCGAGCATTTCCATCTCGGCTATGCCGACATCGTAGAGATAGGTGTGGGTTTTCATCGAAAACAGCAGAGTCAGCACGTAGACTAGGATCAGGACTACAGCGACGGCGCTAGAGAGCTTTTGCATCGTCACCTGATCGATACCCCCAGAGGTGACATCAACTGCCGTCGGTACCAAAATTGCAATCACGGCTAAATTCATTGCCGAAGCGTTCAATCGGGCGACTGTCGGCTGAAATTCTTGTTCTTTGTAGCGCAAGCCGCCCAGGAACATGGCAAACCCCATTACTAGGAGCAGGTTGCCGATAATTGAACCGGTGATGCTGGCTTTGACGACATTGATTAGTCCGGCATTCAGGGCGACGATGCCGATAATTAGTTCGGTGGCGTTGCCGAAGGTAGCGTTCAGCAATCCCCCCAAGTTGGGGCCGAGAACTACGGCGATTTCTTCGGTGGCGGTGCCCATCCACGCGGCTAGCGGGATGATGGCTAGGGCCGATGTGATGAAGATTGTGGAGGATTCCCAGCCCAGAAAGTGTCCGGCTATGGAAATCGGGATAAATAACAGCAGGCTGGAAATTATGGTTTGTGTGTTCAGCATTTGGATTTTGAAAAGCTCCCAACCGTCAATCATAGCCTGTGGGAAAACTTTAAAAATGGGTTGGGTTCGGGAATTGGGGGTTGGCTTAAAGCTTGTGTCTCGCTCTTCGGTCACGGGTCGATCTCTTGTACAGCGCGATCGCGACTCCCACACAGTAGAACCAGAACTCCCAAAATCCAGTCCTGGACGCCAGGAATCAATTTTTACACTATCTGTAGTAGTAAGGTGCTGATAGTTGCACCCTACAAATAGAGTCTGTGGGTAAGTCCTAAATCGCTATTTTTAACCCTCCGGTATTTTACGATATATTGCAGTTGGTGGCGACCTTTCAAATGCCATGCAATAATTAAACAAAGACTGTGTTTAGCATTGGTTTTTTTTTTTTATTTTCACTAAAATTTGTTCACTTTTCAGGCACAAATTATCAGGCAATTACTCATAACTAACAGCTAGATATATTCAGGAGTTGGTCTAATCAACCGAGTTTTTAAAATCCTCATAAATGGTCGTGTAAACAGCAAGACGGTGGAGAACACTCACGGGAAAAGATGTAGTTTTGATGCGAAATATTAATCTTGGACGAGCTCTGCGACCAAGCACGTCGAGCTGGCCTGCTGGAAGAGCCAAAGGATTCTGGATAGGCGATCGGCTAAACAACGGTGGATGAGCCATGACTGCCACAGCTATATTGAAAATTATATTGAACTGCATCGGCGCTATTAACCTTGGCGCAGCTTGTGCGTATCGCGTTGGGAGTTCGGCGAAAGCTCACTCGATCGCCTGTAGGAATACAGCGGCGTGCTGGTATTTGGGTGTCGTGATTTTTGTCTGACCCAAGTATTGTTTTATACAATGAGTTAAAGTATTTTGCCGAGTTTTTTGCGGAATATACGCAGAAAAACGAGATCCCTTATATAAAAAAATACTCGTATCAGGAAGAGAAAGAGATTGACTTTGGTGGAGCGTAACGCGATCGCGCAGCTTGGGCACATCCCATCGCGTTGTGTTCAGGCGCGATCGCGATCCTTGGGCGGAAGTGATGAAAGTGATCAAAGTGTCGGAAGTGATCAAAGTGTCGGAAGTTATGAAAGTGTCGGAAGTTATTATGAGTCAGACAACCATGAGGCGAGACAACCATAACACGATCGCGCTCCTTTTTGGCTCCCTTAAAGCGACCAATGAAAAACAACACCCACACAACCGTTAACCTCTCTGTGCCGTTGCACCGGAAACTGTCGGTTTTAGCCGCCAAAACTGGACGCAAGAAAGTTGATTGCGCCTGTTGTTGGAAGAGGCTATGTTGAGGTTTAGGGCGCTCTAATTGACGCGATCGTGTTTTGCTCAGAGAGGGAATGCCAACGGCCAGATTTACCGATCGCGAGTGTTACGAAAAAACTACCGATGTGGTGACTGAGTTTTTGGGGTAACACAGGGATAGATCAGGGGCGATCGCGGTTTGAGATTTTTGGCGTTGCTGAATTAGGGTATGATTAAGTAAAAGGGCGATCGCCCAAAAACAACAATTAGTGAGAATCAGATATGATAGAATGTCCTGAATGTAAGTCAACTCATGTCAATAAAAATGGACACAAAAAAGGGAAACAGAACTATATTTGTGTGAGCTGTGGCAGACAATTTATAGACTGTTATGAACCGGGAAAAGGTTACTCTGAAGACGTGAAACGTGAAGGTCTGAAAATGTATGTCAACGGGATGGGTTTTCGCGGAATTGAAAGAGTAAAAAATGTACATCATACTACTATTAAGTGGGTCAAACTAGGGGAACTTTTACCTGATTGTTATGAACCAGAAATAATTCCAGAGGTAGGAGAATTGGATGAATTAGAAACATTTGTCGGCTCAAAAAAAAACTTGGCTATGGACGGCAGTAGCTCACTTTAAACCAGGTATTTTAGGATGGGTTTTAGGAGACCATAGTGGCAAAACTTTTGCTCCATTATGGAATTTGGGAAATGGAAATGCCATTTTTATGTAACAGATGGATGGAAAGTTTATCCGAATTTCATTCCTGATCGTGATCAGATTATTAGCCAAACATATATGATTATAGTTGAGGGTGAAAATACCAGATTAAGACATTATTAGGCTCGTTTAAAAAGAAAAACTCTCTGCTATTCTAAATCTGAACAAATGCTAATACATTCTCTTCGATTACTAATTCACTACCTCAAATTTGGAGATGTTCCAACTCCTTATCCAAATAATAGAAATTATTGGTTTCGTCCTTGATCGCCCTTTTACTTAATCATACCCTAATTCAGCAACGCCCCCTTGACTCTACCTCTCGGCTTTACCCCATGTTGAGTCCCTATCCAAAAAATGCCTGTTTCGTTATCCTCATTGGACATCAGGGGTTGCCGTGAATCTAACCTTTTCTATGCCTTCAATCATCTCTAAAGCAAATTGGGCAGAGGTAAATGTGCTGTTGTTGTCCACTTGATCTTTAATGAGATTAGCGAGTTCATTGATCTTGATAATTCTTTTTTCTTGATCTTTCCAAGGAATATTATCAACTTTTTTCTCAATTTGCTGACCTTCTTTTTTTTTCAATTGTTTGTAAAAGGTTTTACCCTCATCATTGGTGTCCAAGCCAAAATGCAAAGTCTCTGGTTTTTGGTGAATATCAACTGTTTTTACTTCTCCTTTAAATAAGCAAATCAAGACATTGGTAGAAAGGCGATCCATACGCAGCAATTCAAGTTTATCTTTGTCAGAAATAGAATCGTCACGATCAACTACTTTGCTGTAACCATCAACGAGTAAACCAGGCCAACCTGACACTACATCAGATCGCAGTAAAAAGCCAGTTACTATCTCGTGAGGGTTAACAGCAGGACTTGTCTTATTTTTCTTGTGGTTACTATCATTAGTGTGTTCTGATGTGGTGACTCGCCCAATACTAAATGCCCCATCTAATAAGCATTCTATCCATAAAGGATCGACCCAGAAGAAACGGATGGATTCTACAGGTAACATCTGTTCGTCGGGGACTAAGTAATTAAAGGGAATACCTTTGAGAAGACTTAAGCTTTCAAACCAAGATGAGATTTCACTGGGGAGTTCAATATTGGAGATATTATGAAAGGGTAAATGACTGTCAATGGCTGCTTCAACACATTTAACAGACTGTCTATGACTGCGTTTCCAGTTGTAGAGACTGATGGAGAAACTTTGACTTTGTAATGCCAGTAAACGCCCTAGTTCCCAAGCTGCTGCATAGGAAATATCGAATATACCGTTATTGGGATTGTAGCAGACTAGCTCATCGGCAGCACGGATGGGTAAGGTGATGGTATCGGTAGAGTTTTGTCCGGGAATTAAGGGGCTATGATACCAGGAGAATGTTTGGCTTCCCTGTCTAAAAAAATGGGGTAGGGGAATGTAGCCCATTGAGAGATATTGTTCAGCTTCAGGATTGTTAGTCTTGGGTAATCTGAGGATACTGGGTTCTCGGTTGATATGAGTCAGTAATCCTTTAAAACTTTGTTTTTCATCGATACAAGCAAAGCTCCAACTTTTGAGGCTAACTAAACGAATATAATCATCATCTTTTGCTTCTTGAAAGTTGAAGCTGTTAGCATTATAACGCCCTTCTACTGAAACAATATGGACGGTATTAATACTGCCTTTTTTGGGGAGTCTGTTGCCAATAATGACTGCTAGTTCATCACTATCTATTCCTCGGCGGACATGAGCGAGGTATTCTAAATCGTCTTGGGTGGGTAAAATTTTATCTAATAACTGTTTTTTGACATCAATGACGGTTAATTTGTCGTCCCAATGTTGTCCTGTTTCTTTATCAAAGTTGGGAAAGTATATATTTGGCTCTGTTTCTGATTTAATTAATATCTCGGTTTCTGTGAAATCTGTGTTAAGTAACCAAATTTTATCAACTTTGGACTTATCAGAGTTCAAAAATGTATTGAGTTTGTCTCGATTGTCTAACTTAATCTCATCAGGGATTTGCTTTAATTTTCGCAATGTGATAATTTTTTGTTCGGGTTGTTCTCCTTCCTCAAATAACACTAATGCTAACCAAGTTATATCATTATTGGCATCAGCTTGACGTTCCCAAGGTAGGGTACTGCGATTAAGAATAATATGAGGTAGAACGTTGGAATGTTCGCCTAAGCTACCATTTGGCGGGAAGACAGCATGGATATCTGTGGGTTTTAGTTCAAAGCGTTCTCCTGATACTGAAAAGGTTCGGGTAATAGCAAAGGCGTTACTTTCTTGAATTTTTTCGCCATTAATTTGCTGTTGAACGGTAATCTCATAGTCACCATCTTTTAAGGCGGGTTTATGGTATTGAATAAATTCAAGTATTGTGGGTTCGGTTGTAGTTGTGTCTGTCATATTTTTCCTGTTTAATAATTACTAAACTAAAGAGCCAACTTTGGGTAAAACTAAAAATTCATTAGCAATGTTTTCACTAATATCAATTGTCTCAATGTCTAAATTCAGTGCTTTCAATAAAGCCTCTCTAGCTTTTTTGACTGAGTTATCTAAGATGGTATTCTGGATAGTTTTCTTTTGGTCTTTCTCCTCATAAAAAGTTTTAATAGTTTCCCATTGGTAGGCGTTATTAATCAAGTCAGGGATACCTTGTAACTGACTGCGATCAATAGCGTGAGTCGCTCCCGAATCTGGTTGTTTTTTAGGTTTAATTTCAAAACCAGCCAGGGTATTTTCAACGAATTGATTGCCATTCAAGTTGGGTGTTAAGGATTCACCCCAAAGTCCGACGGGAACTTTTTTCAATATGGGAGTACAGGTAAATTCTTCTTGGAATTGTTGTGATGTAAGAGGTTTTCCATCTCTGTTTATAGTAATAATCAATCTTGAGTTTAAATCCTGAGAAGTTACTGCCATAGAAGCAATGCCGAATTCAAGATTAGCTCCATCGGTTTCGATATCTAAAGTGGGAGAGCTTTCTGATTGTTGATAAACAGCTTTTTTGGCAGGAATCACTGAATTAGTAACTAAACAGAAGTCTTTGGGATTGATAATACCTAAATCTAATTTATCATCTTGATTAACTTTCCTGACTAAACCTTCTTTAACAGCAATGCTACAGATGTCACTATCAGCAGGGAGGAAGGAATTTTTGAAGGTTTTCCAGTCGATAGGGGTAGGTGCTTGGGCAGCACTGTTACCAAAGCGCACATCAAAGGAAATAATCCAAAGATGAATATGGGCAATACCTGTAAATTCCGGGCCCCAGATGTGTAAATTTGCCCCGAGTTCAACAGTAATATGATGCGTTCCAAAGACGTGATAGGTATAGGAAACCCCCATATCAACATAAATAGAAATATCGTAGTAATAAGGTTTCCAGGCGATGATAAAGTCGGCTTTAGCGTTAAACCAAGCTCTGAGGGAGCCACTGTTCCAGGTAGCTTGCAGGTTTCCTCCTACCATCAACGCGGAGGCGGTAAGGGCGAAGTAGGCATCGGCTTTGATGTAAAGTTCAGGGCTGACTTGCCAGTTGAGGCTAAGGCGAGGAACTTTAGGGTAATAGTCAGGGACTTTAAACAGGGGATGGTAGCCGCCAAGGGTGAGGACGAAATCTCCTTCATGTTCGCTGGGGGCAAACCAGCTATAAAAGGCGAAGCCTCCGGTGAGGTGACAGGCTTGGGAGAAAATATAGGAGTTCGGGGTGAGTTGGGCGATAATGCCCAGGAAACCTTCGGCGGGGAGAAAACTGGCTTTGAGTGCTAATTGTGCTTGGGCAACGGGGGGTACGCCAGCGCCTACATCTGGGGGGGCGATGAGGGTGGCTAAACCAAGGATATTGAGTTCAAAACGATGACCAAAGGCGATGGTTAGCAGAACGAAGGCATCAATCAGTTTAAAGGAAGTGAATTTAACGCCGATGGCGAGGAAAATTTGCCCTGTTTCGGGGGGGATATAGTTTTGGAGTTTTGTCAATTCTTCTGTCAGTCGTGTGGCTTGGTCTAAGTTAGAACCACTGGGAGGAGGGTTAACGGCTTCGGCGACGAGGGGGAAGGTGGCAACTTGTTCAATGGTGGGGACTTTGAGGGCGCGGTTATAGCCAAACCCTGCTGCGAGTCCGGTGACGAAGAAGAAGGAGGGGCCACCCAGGGGATAGTTGAGGAGGGCGTAGATAAAGAGGGAGGGGTGTCCTTCAAAATAAGCATAGGAACCAATGGCAGAAAGGGTGAGGGCTTTCCCTTTGACGTTAAATTTGATGATGGCGGCACCGTCGTATTGTTCTATGCCGTTTCGGGTAGTTCTGAGGAATGCGCCGCCGATTTCTAAGCTTTCTCCGCCTTTGTAATCAATGCCGATGCCTTTGAGGTCAAAATGGGGGTCAAATTTGCTGAGGGGGGAGTTAACCGAAAGTCCGTCGAGGGAGAGGGAAAGTCCAGCGAGGCTAAGACTCGCATCTAATAAGAAGCCAATCGCTGCGTCTTTGTATTGTACTCCTACTCTTTCAAAATGAACTGGGCCGAAGGTTTTTTGGATTTTGAACCAAGTGGCGTTGTCCGAGGTGGAGGTAGTAGTAGTAGAAGGAGGAAGAGTTGGCTGGGAAGGGGTTTGAGGAATAGATGAAGAAATTGGCAAGGCGAGGGTGTTGGTTGTGTCGCCAAATCGCATTTTTGCGACTACATTTAAACCTTTGGGGAGGGCGCAAGCTGTTGGGTTGTTACTGTCTTTGGTTGGTATTTTGGTGCCTTGTTCGATCAGGTTGTTAAAGGCGGTGATTTCTAAAGAGGTAAAATCTTTATTGGCGATTAGGAATTGTAAGTCATCGACTCCGATGGTTTGATCTTTCGGAAACTCTTGGCCCATTAGGGGAAGGTTAGAGAGATTGATCTGAGTACCAATATTTAAGCCGAAGAGAAATCTTGATTCCATGTAGCCAAAGATGGCGTTTTTAATCTCGATTTCCAGTTCTTCTGGGATATATTGAGCAACAGTTGTAGAGATACTAGCAATTAAGGGGCGTAGGTCTTTAGAATATATATCTTGGATATGGTTATAGGTTGCCAAAAAATAATTACTGGTACTGTTGTGTAAAAAGACGAGACTAAATTGAAACTCTGTAATCGCTACAAAACCAGAAATTCCGAATTCGTAATGTTGGGATTCCTGTCTATCAGTAACTTTCTGAACATGAAGTGTAATGGCAATCTCTAACCATTCGTCTTCAATTAATAATCCGCCTCCAATCATAAAGTCAAAGTTTTTTTGGCTTGTGTTGAAATGGACGGAGAAAGTATTGAGCCGCATTCCATAAAGGAAATCTGGTAGATTAATACCAAATCCGTATTCTAAGTCAGCTAATATATTGTCCAACTCAATCGATTGCCCCTCTACTAAACCACCTTTTACATCCCATCCTTCGACATTACTATAGGTGGCTATCATGGAGAGTTCTGCTCCTCCCAGCCCTAACAAACAACTAATCCTAGCATCAGTCTGGTGATTATCAGTGGTATAGCTAAGATGTAACTCAACCTCATCTAAACTCAGTGTCTTTTGATCGTGTAAAGTAATTGACCACAAATCATATACGCTGGCACTTAGCTCATAGTGATGGCTTGGCTGAACCAGAATATCAAACTTATTAATTCGTAAGGAGGGGGTATAAGTATCACTCTGATTTACAAAATGCTGCATTAAGTCATTGAGAAAAATCGGCGAACGGTTATCTAAATAACCCCGTAGAGTAGCATCCTTAGCTGATGCTGCCACAGATAGAATTAAGAGACCGTTACCGATTTTGATCTGCCCTTCTAAGTAGGCCGACAAATTGCTGGCACTAAAAGGGGCTTGTAAACCTACTTTGACGGAAATTTCCTCCAGAGTTACCAATGGTTGTCCAGACTGAGCGGTTAGTAATGTCCATGATTGAGCAGACTTAAGGCATAATGCCATATGAGCTACCTTGGTTGACGTACTAGGATTCACATAGATTGTCAACTGTGTTAGCTTGATAACGTTCTCTAGTTTAAAATCACCAAAGGAAATATTATTGATGCTTACAGAGTTAATTAAGGCTTTAATTTCATCCAGTGCCGCATCTATACCTTGGGTTAAATCTGCATCAAGCCGAATTGAAGTTTCAGGATTGTAAATATGGGCGATCAAAGGAAGCGAACGAAGTTGTCCCTGAGATATAAATTGAACACTACTGACAAGCTCAAGGTACAATCTAGGTTGTGGAATTTTACTCTTGCGTGGTGAAGGTATCGCTTGAGCAATCAGTCGAAGGGATATTGAACCTAGAGAGAAAAATGCTAGATTAGTTCCGTCACGCACTACCGTACTTAACTGCATGATAGGAATACCATCTTGTACTGTAGTAATTTGACCTGAAAAAACTAAATCGCTATTGCCAATCAGAAATAAATACAATCCAAGGCTACTAGATAAGTTCAGCCGACCATTGAACCATAGACCTTGGTTTATTGGAGCTACTATTTGGGATGATAATTGTAATATGGCACTATCGAAAAATAGCGCATCTGCTAGGGTGTATTGTAGAGTGGAAAAGCTATTATTAAGTCTCCAATTTTCTTGAGCTTGTGTAGTAAGGATAAGATGGACGGGATCGCCAGCGATAAACCGCGCTGTGAGTTTTACCCCTTTGAACAAACCATTACCGCTTGTTCCGCTCACCGATATAGCAGAACCATCTTCTTGTGGCTCGGTAACTGAGTCAAGAATCAAAGATTCACCCGCTAGAAAAACCTTAAGTTGTTGAGTAATGGGCGACGATTCCAAGGTATCGAGGGCTAAATCCAAGCGATTATTGTTTGTATGTGTCTTCAGGATGTTTAGCAGAGTTTCTTTATTCATGGCAATAATGTCTCCGTTTCATCAGCTTCTAACTTATAAGCACGAGCTTTTCTACCACTGCCATCATCATGTTCTTTATAATCAAAATCTAAAGCCCCATGAGTCCCAGTACAAAGGATATACTTATTAGTTATCTTATCGTTCAATTTATCAGATTTTGGCTGTGATACTTGCCGCTTTTTTCCGACCATAATATATTCAGTCTCATGATACTCCCAGCAATGAATCAGGGTTCCCAGTTTATTTAATAACCCAGCTGCACCTTGAATATAGTTATTGATAGTTTCCCAGCGAGGTAATTTGAGACTACTACCGCTATCATAGGCAGCAGTAACCGCTAAGTATCTAGGGTTGACATGACGAATGAAATCAATATTTTTAACCCGTTGAGCTTGCTTTGGATCATTACTGTATGAAGATGAAGTTCGATAACTTGCGTGATGCCCAATATGCAGAAATTCCAAATTTTGAATTTTCGCTCCATAGGTATCTTTTAAAAATTTTTCTGTATGAAAGGTTGCATCGCCCATAAATAAAAACTTTTTATCGCCATAAATGATCATGGTTACTACACTGCCTCGATTCCGATTACCTTCAGGGGTTTCATTAGGATACCCATCTTGAATGTTAGGATAAGTTTTTACATTACTCGCCAGAATATAAACGTTACATGGTAGTGCGTTAAGTTTGTCCTCAGTCCCGTCAATAATTTTGATAAAACCCTGTGTTTCAAGACGACTAGATTTTTTGTTAATTTCAGCAGTATTTTTTGGCGAGGATTCAATAGCACTATCATTAATTTTTTGGTCAGTGGCGTTAATGGTAATGGCGTATCTATTTTCAGGCTTAGTTTTATTTAATAAATAAAAATTTGCTGCTCCCTCTATGTAAGAACCGAATAAATCACTAAAATAAACAGCACAAATTTCACTGACTTTAGAAGTTCCATCCGTCAAGGTATGATCAAATACACTAGCTAATTCATTACAGTGATCTTTGTCTGCATGAGTAAGAATCAATGCGTTCACCATCTGATTAGTTCCTAAAAAACAATTGTCAAAAACAATACGAATTGCTTGTTCCCTCAAAACTTCGGGCGTAACTGATAGATCAAAGTATTTTGTATCCCAGCGAGCAGAGCCACAATCAATTACTACAACTTTACCATTGGGGCAAGCAATCAAAATATTGTCCCCTTGCCCCATTTCGTTATATGTAATGTGCAGCTTACCATCTCCACGAGTTCTGGGCATAATTATATCTCCATGCTATTTATCTTTAAGAAATGTTTTAGCTGATCGTTATTGACTTCTTATTTGAGAACGACTAAGACATCAATATCAGAGTCAGGATGTGCGTCACCCCTCGCCTGAGAACCAAACATAATCAACTGTTTAAGGCGATCGCCGTAATGGTTTTTTAGTTCTCGTTTCAGTTGAGCGAGAATTATTTTTAGCGGGTCATTGACAATCGTTAATGTCATCGTTAATCATCCTTGGCTAGTTTAATCTATTTTCAGAAAATTATGGTAAGATCGGGGGCGATCGCTTTTTAGGTTCCATGACTTATTACCTCTAGGATTGGGGGTGGAATGTGGGGCGATCGCTTTTTAATCTGCTGGTCAAACTTATTGGGTTTATTAGAAGGTAGGCTGTTGCATTGCTACTTGCGATCGCAATATGGTGAATTTCTAATCTTAGAGTCATCGTTTTATCTCCCTTGTTATATAAAGACTATCTGCATTTTTTGTTATTTCGTTTACTGGTTTAGTAGTTTGATTAAGTCCTGTAGCTGTTTTTCGGTTATTGTTGTTTGGTTAATTGTAATAGCTCCATTGACTACTTTCAAGCTACCATTTACCTCTAAACTTAGATGAAGACAGGTGGGGTACAGATAGTGATGGGTAGTCATAATTTTAGCTTCTTGCTTGCTTGTATCTGCAAGATTTTCTATCGTTACATTGTAACCTTTTACAAACAATAAAGCATAGGGATTATGATCGACAATTCTCAAGGCTTTTAATGCACCTATACTCTTGAAAAATTGCTCGGCAGATCCACCACTTGGAACAGGAACAACGTGAGTCCCTGCATAAGTCAGCTTAGATATCATTGCCACTATGTCGCCATCAGCAGCATTATTATTTATCCAATTAGCCAAACCATTCCATCCTTTGTCCCCTTCAGTTTGCGAAAGATTTCTTTGATAAAATACTTGTTGCCTTTTTTCATTCCCATTAGAAGAAAATATAAACACTTCTAATCCATTTGCATTCGCTCTACCTATTGAAATTTCTTTAGAGATATTGGCAATCTTTATATAAGAACAAAGATTGTTATCAATAGGAAAACTACATAACTCTATCTGGTAATCTTCAACAGCACCATTTGTTTCATTACCACTAATTTTCAAATCCCCTCCTAAGTGTAGTGACCCACCTAAACGAGTATCACCTCCCTCCACATTCAATTTATAACTACCGGGGTCTGCTATACCAATACCGACATTATTTTTATATAAAATCGGCGTTTTTTCTATGGTGCAAATAAACGTCCCATCCCAATAACCCGGAATGTTTTCATAGCTTATATACAGATTTGTCTGACCAGAAGGATGTAAAGAAATGATATTGCTAATTGTTAATTCAAGCCCCCACTCTGGACTCAACTTAACGTTTTCTTCATTTTGATTGGTTATTGTCCAAGTGGGTGACATTCCTTTAGGGTCTTTAACAATCTTCCACTCTTCGATATGTCTCTTAGTCATTTGAAAATCTTTTCCTTTAATTTCAATTGCTTTTACCTGACTTTTGGTTCCCAAAGCCCAGTCTTTTTTTTGTTCTTCTTCTTGTACATCAAAAGAGATAATAAACTTAGAAGCCTCATCACCTTTACTTGCTGGAATTAAAGGAATAGATTTGTCTTTTAAGACGTTAACAATTCGCAAAATTAACTCATTTTGCGTTTTGCCATCATTCAGAATCCGATTAGACTCCACAAAGCTCACATGAAGCGGAATATTCTTCTTCCCCCGATGACTAATGATGCTGAGGGTTTTTTCTCGATAATAGTTAGTAACCTTTTCTCCCTGATAGGCAAACTGCGGACACAGTAACTCTACCCTCGTTGTTCGCGCACCACCACCAGCAGCCCCATTAATATTCTGAAGGGTTAAAGATACAGGGTTATTAACCCCTAAAACTTGATTATTACTGGCGAGAAAATATAGAGAAACCGTATCATCAAACTGCGTTACTGGCGAACTCATACTCCAACCTGCTGTTGTCTTTAAAACAATCTGTTGCAGCGAAGTTGGCGATAAAGTTTCTGGTCGAAACCTCAACTCAAAATGGTAGTTACTTGCAGAAGCATTACTACTCAAAGCAGGTAAAACAATCTGTTGCTCTGAATTATTACTAATTTCTAAAATTAATTCCTGCCCCTGTGTACCATCGTCAATGAAAATAACAGATTCTTTATTCTCACCTTCATATAAATTAAAATCAAGGGGATAAGTTTTGTTAAAAGATGTGATTGTGATTGCACTTAAATCGTCATCCATATCCCGTTTAATCTCCTCTGGAGATAAAGCCTTATTATAGATGCGAACATGGGCGATTTGACCTTGAAAATATCTATCCGAATGGGAAATACACAATCTACCAATAACTACCTCCAGAGGTACAGTAAAACTATCCACATTAGATTGTGAGCTTATTTGTTTTCCATCTAAATATAGGAAAATCTCATTTTCTTTTTTAATTGCTGCTACATGATGCCAATGATTGTCGTTATAATTATTAGTGTCTTCAGAAAAAGTATTGATACCACCTCTATCCCATGCAGGCTGACGATGCAAATACCTCATTCTCCCCTCTGATGAGAGTTCCACTAAAATTCCATGCAGATTGAGGGTTTGTGTAGCTGCAAAAATATCACCAGTTGATAATAATGAAGGCTTAAACCAGGCTTCTATCGTATAATTTTGTTTGGCAAAATCTAGACATCCACAATATATATAATCGCTGTTTCCATTGAAACTTAAACAACTACCAAACGTTTCATCAATAACAACTTGAGGATTTCCTTTAACCTCAGAATTGCCGGATTTTCCAGAAGCGTCGATCACCTTTTTATTGTCTCCTTCTGTGACAATTTCATCCAACTTCAAATACAGAATCAAATTATCGTTAACATCACTCATGATTTTTGCTCCTTGATTTTTTGAGTTACTTGATTTTTGGAATAAATTGGAATATTTTTGCTATTTTAAGCAGGTGGCTCTTTTCCTCGGTTTAATTTCAGCCAACCCTCTCGAATTGCCTGTTTCCCAGAGAAAACCGCATTAGAAGTAGCCTGACCGATGTTATCAGCAGATATAGTTGACCATTCTCCTTTTTCCTTTTCTAGCCACGACCATTGATAACCCTCCTCTTGTGGTAAAGATAGATTAACCTTGTTTAAATCAGTCAAAATAGGAGTAGATAAAAATGTAATCTCAATCTTCTCCAAAGCCTTCTTATATTGATCGGATGGAATATCGATTGCCTTCGTGGGTAAAATTCCGCAACTAGCATGAACTTTTCCCCTCGGATCGATAAGCATAGTCACCATTTGTGGAGGTTCTGCTAAATTGAGATCAATATGCCAAGCATTGTCTGCATTATGAAGTTTAATCCAAGAGTTATTAACTCCATCTATATTACTTTGGGGGGCATAAAACTCCTGGCTCAGACTATCTTTTTCCTCCAGCCAATAGCCTAATAAACCATCATTTAATTGCTGATATTCTCCTAAACGAACAGGAATTTCAACTTTCTCAAAATCATCTGTTTCCCTCGTATCCCGCCTTAAATCATGCCAAAATACATCCCAATCTTGGTTAAGGGTAGGAAGTCCTTGTAATTCCAGATTGAGAGAGGCCCGCACCACTGCAAGGGGTCGTCCCATTAACAATGCTAAACCTTGATGTTGAGCAAAGTTTTCTGGGTCAATATTCTCTAAGCCGTTATCTAAAGCAGTAATAAAACTTTCCAGGAAATTACTATTTCCCTCGTTATTACTAGAGATAAGATGCTTGACTAATCGCCTTAAATGTGTATTTTTAATATCATTAATTACCAGGGGCAAATTATCTCCTGGTGCAGCCTCCCATTGAGCTTGTTGATTCACATAAATCGAACCCAAAGCTTTACCTTGATTATCATAAATAGCGAGGCTATTATCTAAATTATTCGGAAGTATCCAGCCACAAATGGGAGTCGTCGCCCGATGACTATTCATTTCCTGTTCGCCCTCAATTGCTGATAACCAACGGAAATTTAAACGGGCTGGTTGTACTAATCGAGGAGGTAAAGAGACTAGATAAAGACTTCCTGGTGTCCTCATCTGCTCAGTCGTAATAATCTGACTGACATCTAAATCTTTTACCTGTCCAAAAGTATCCACCAACCGCAAGCGCAAAATCTTCATCGCCCCAGAACGAATCGGATTAAAATCATTCAAAGGTTCTGGGGCACTGCGAATACTCTGTTGCACTGCATCACGGACTACTTCTGTAAACGGTTGATAATCCACAAACCCCAAGGGGTCAGCAATGGGCAACTGTAGAGTTTGTTTGTGCATGAGCAAGGCTTCGTTAAAGCCTCCCAAAGATTGGGCTAAACAATTTACAGATTGAGCTAGACTATCCCAACCTAGCTGATGGAGTTTCTCATCAGCGCGAATTGCTGTATAAATCGGATTCTTAGCCTTTTTGTCTGCTGTATTTAGATCTAAAGCATAAGCTTCTTCATACCATTTTTTGAGAGCTTGGCAATTATCATTATTATTTAGATAGTCATCTTTTTGCTGTTCCTTCGGAATGTTATTCTTCTGGTAATATTCGGGTAAGATTTGTTTCTTTAGATAAACTTCCAACTGCTCTTTGAGCTTAATTCCTGCATGGGGAGTTAAGATACTACGACCACTATAAACATTAGCGGCTTTCACTATAGCTCCCTTACCTGAATCTAAAAAAAGGTCTGGTTCATTTTCCTTGAGGATATAATTATTAGTAATAAATTGACTCTTGTAGTTCCCGTTATAATTTGTATAATTACTTCCCTCTCGAATTGGAAAAACTTCCACCTCCCACTCCAGTAAAAAAGGATGCCAAGGTTGTTCTTCCCAGGTGCTAAAAGCAATAGTTTCTTCACCTTGTGAATTTTTTTCTAATTCATCAATTTTATTGTGGATAATTGCAACGCTATCTTCATCATGAGGGAGGTTAACATCCTCTAAAATTTGGCATTCCAGTAAACCCTCATCTCTAAAGCGTCCATCTTGGCCATGTCTAGGGGAGGGTTTCACAGCTTCACCCGTTATCAACAATACAGGTTCTTTTGGTTGCCAGTAACGGGGGCTGGTTATTTGTTGAAGAATGTAAGTTGTTTTAGCTTGCTTTACCTCTTCTTTATTATTGAGATCTGTTATTTGTTGCAGTAACTGATTAATTGCAGTAGCTAGTTGAGAAGCGATAGAGGTAGAGGAAGACTTCCCGGCAGAAGCAGTCGTAATCTTGCCAGAATTATCACCTGACAACATCAGATTTCCCGTCGCCTTCAGTTTGGCTTGTAAAGGAGCAATTCCCTTCACCTCAATATAATATTTGACTTCATCAATATCGGGATACTGATCTCTGCTTCCTTGCGGGGGATAGGTACTCAGCATATACTTGTACCAATCAGAAAAAAGCTGGCGACGCATCGACTCAAGCTCATTGAGGACGCAGTCATATTTCTGCTGATTGAGATTTAGCTCATTCAGTAAATCAGCCATGTCATCGGGTAAAGTCAGTTCTGTCTGATTATGAGCATTTTCAGCATCAACCGTTGTCGCGCTTTCTGAGCGAATCGTCCACAGCGTACCCGCAGCAATGGCATTAAAGCCCTTTTCATGTCGTGCCTCCTTGACTTTGGGAGTTATGTCCAACTGCCGATGTTCTAGGGTAGAAGATAGGTGTAGAGCTTCCAACTGGTCTTCGATGATAGGTTTATAATCCCTATCAATTTTTTGACCCAAGTAAGCAGATAAAGCTTCTGTCCCCGTATTGCCCACGGCGACTTCTACAGAAGCTGCTCGGTTTGAATTATCTATATACTTTTGGGGTGCAAATTTTAAGCGAGCGTAACAGAGCATCTGCTCAGGTAATTGTGCTCTTGAGATAACTTGATTTAGGCAGTTATCAATCTGTTGTTTTTTATCTTGAAGTTCTTGTGTAAGTTCTTCTTTGGAAAAATCGTAGCGTAATAAAACTGCTGTATTTTTATTTTCAGCCTTTGGCTTTAAAATTTCTTTTTTTATTAACTCATTCCAGATAGATTCCCCTTGAACATCAAAGCTGTCCAAGAAAACTTGTTTATTGACATCTAATAGAATTACCCATTTCAAGTCTTTCTGTATAGCTTCGAGAACTTGTTTGTTAGTGGGCTGATTTAATTTTCCAATTAATGCCTTTAAATAATCATCTTCTGTGTCACTATACCAGCCAATAACTTCATACTGTAAGCCATCAAGACTTTGAGGAGGGTAATCATCGTAAAACCCAAAAACGCTATGACAGTTGGGATAAAAAGTGGCAAAAGCGGGTTCTCCATAACCTACCGCCGTTAGCTGTTTTAAGCGATTGCTCTGCGTTTCTTGAGAATCCTCTCGCCAATCCGCTAAAGGCATTTTGCGCCCTAAATAGCGAAAAGGTTGAGCTTCTTGAACCGGATAGGCAATACTACCCGTTTGACTTCCTTGGTCGGCGGAATAGAGGTAATCACTCTCTACTACCCATCGCGCTTGAATCTCATTAATGCCGTTCTTTTTGTAGCTGCGTATGACAAGCCAACGATTAGGAACTGCTGGAAAATCTGTTTTTACTCCACTCTGAGGATTCTCAGGATCTTTGGGAGTTTGAACACCTTTTGTCAGAGCATCTGGCAAGGCCCAATGTAAATGAATTCCCGCTTTCAGATAAAGATTTTGATTTTGAAACGGCTGAGAAACTATTTCTTCGCTGATATTGGCAATATTAGGATTTACATCTCGCTTATCCTGATAAGGAAGGCGGCTAAAATCTGCCATTGCCTCTACTAGAAGGCGATCGCTGTTAAGATACAAAGCATCCAAATGAACGGGAACCATTAAAACGTTGTTCATAAATCTGCAGCTGTATAAGGGTTTACGGTTGCTTGTTAATTATTTCCGGTAGTTGAACACTAAACAATTTACAACCTGTTTCATTGGGCACGGATCTCGGTAGCCACCCATCACCTTTTGGCAGTGCAACCTGGGTTGCGCTCATCCCTTGTTTGTTCATAAATCCTCTTTTTATTCTGGCTTAGACGGACGATGCCCCTGTCTATCCAGCCCGGCTTTGCCTTTCTGACTTCAAGTGGGATTGATCAAGGCAAAAGAAGCCTAATGGGCTGTCAAGGATGAATTGATGGGTGGCAAAATCCAGAAAGCCTTGTTGATCAATCCTTTTAAAATCAAATTACCCATTAAAACAGACTTGACTGCCTACTACTCTCCAATTTTTTCAAGCAGATGCCAACAAATCTTGTTATATGAAATCATTAAACACCACACCCAATAGATGATGTTGCCAAATTGGCAGAAATTTAATCCATCTGGGGTATCCGCCAAGATCTATGCAAAATGGGATAGCGGGACTTAAACAAATTTTAAGCCCAAATAAAGCCTAAACTCGCTTTATACAAGGTGAATATGTCCCAATTATGCTGCAACACAGATGTGAAGTATCTCACTCTTTACTGCATTACGGCATCAGTGCGCAACAATTTGTAACGCATCAGCAGTAGAACCCAGTACCCTACACCGTCCCCACAAACAAATCCCCCAGTTTTCGCCGGGGAAAGTTAGGGTATTGAGGGTTAACGTGATCGCGTTGTAATCCACTGCAGTTTTGCGCCGGGGGGTAAAAGCGCAGAGCTCTGGGCTTTTGGAAAATCAAGTCAAGGATCGACGGTGTGGAAAAACGGCTGAAAGGTTTATTGTTTCGTTGTGAGCCTCGATATTTTACTGAATAAGGGTTTTGACGTTTTAATTGAGGGTGTGGGGTGGCGTTTTTGTCTAGAATTTCCTAAGCCTCGCAAATGACCTTTAGATATCTTGCGCTGTATGAGGTTTAATGTAGAGAACTCCCCACTTGTTAAGGCAACTAATCGAATGGAAACCGTGAGCGTTACCGACAATATTCCGATCAAAAGCGTGGCGTGGTTCGACTACACACGCACCATCGCACGCTCGCGTAGTCGAAGTGTTCGACTACACCAACCGTAGCTGTAGAAACTTGATAAAACTATGTAGCCGGGAAACTTCCCGAATGTCTCACTAGGGAAATTAATAGAAAATCAATAACCCTGAAAAAATCACTCAGGGTTATTTTTGTTTCAAATCTGAGCGAAACTAATCAGGATTTCTGTCGCTCAAATGAGTGACACTCAAAGATGCGACTGGTCGATCGGGCATAGCGTGGCTGAGAATAGGTTTAAGAACACAGAAAAATAAAGAGACTCAGATCATGTTGGGATGGAAAAGTATTCTCAAATTGGGTGATGGCTTGGCAGTCGCACGACAGGATGTGCGGGAATTGCAGGTGCGGCTGATCGATTTATCTAAACAATCGAATCGCCCTCATTGGCATCCCGGCAACCAAGACGGTCAATTTGGGCCCAAAACTGAAACAGCCGTAAGAGCGTTTCAAAAAGACCAACTTCTTGTAGCTGATGGTCTTGTTGGTTCCCTCACTGTAGAAGCGCTCTACAAAGACTACGCCAAACTGCGAGATTTCTTAGGCGCTAGGCAGTGGAAACAAGCGGATGAGGAAACAACCAAAATCATGCTCAGAAACGTTGGGCCTGGAGAATTTGCTGATTCCTTCGAGCCAGGAGAAATCGAACGCATTCCCTGTTCCGACCTCAATGCCATAGACAAGTTATGGTTGGTATCTTCTGGCGGTCACTTCGGCTTCAGCGTCCAAAGGCGCATTTGGAAAAGCACTATTGCTACTAATCCAGACGTAGACAATGCTGGTCATCGTTTTGGTGAAATTACTGGGCAATTCGTGAATGGTCAATTAATAGAGTACAATCGCGTTACCTTCAGCCTTAGCGCTCTCGCTGGTCACTTGCCTACATTATGGTGGCGGCGCAGCATGGTACTGGCTGGTTTTGGCCACCCAGTCGCATCTTTGGTATCCCGCATGGATATCTGCAAGCTACCTTGATGCTCCTCAATCAAACTGATTTTACTTTCACTCGATCGCCCATACCAACCCTACTCACGTAAAATCAGCACCGCTGATTCTAGAAGTTGCAGAATTTCGAGAGCGATCGACTCCTATTTTGAGTTCGAGTAATTCTGGAAATCTCCCAGACGATGGAGAGCGTCCTTGTCGTTACCGAGGACGTGAATGCAGCCCTTTTAATTGCTTGTTCCTTCTTTGAAAAGCTCCTAAACCTCCTAAAACCATAAAACTACCAAAGACAGTAGCAGGTTCAGGTACG
Source organism: Microcoleaceae cyanobacterium UBA11344 (assembly GCA_003483675.1). GTDB lineage: Bacteria > Cyanobacteriota > Cyanobacteriia > Cyanobacteriales > Microcoleaceae > Microcoleus. Next base: position 3,977 of record DMYK01000106.1, on the reverse strand, counting down.
GTTTCTGCATCTATGTAACCTGCCATACCGCCATATTCAGTCCACATTAATTGGTAGCTAAATTTGCCGTCACTGTCACCAATAAGCTGTAGCGGGACTAGAAGTGAGAGGAGATTTCCTTCCTAGGGTGTAGGGAACAGAACCGCGGATTGACCCCCAACCTCATGAGCTTGAAGAGCTCATGTCTGGCCCAAAAGCATTGCGGATGTGAACGTCACCTCCTAAATGAATCTCATCTCCCCGGATGATAGATTCTAAATTACTGTAGTACAATTCTCCCCCCTTAAAGATAGGAAGCCCCCCGTCAGCATCAACGTAGTATTGATTCATAGTCAGCTTGTCTGCCGTATTCATCAGTTGTAAAGAAGTCTGGCACTCGATAGAATTCTATTTGAAATCGCACTCCCGCTACTATCTAAATTGACTTCGGCTGATTGTGAAAGCACTCCTGTGCCGCTTCTGCTGGAGATCCAGATGTCAGACAAAAAAGTAAACTACTTATTACTGTCATTTTGAGAGTCGATATATTCATGTTGCTTCTCAACCCAAAAAATATAACGTTAATTCTAATTTTAGCCCATTACTAAATTAGCTGATATTTTATGCAGTTTTTGTGCAAAGACATTTTCCGGGTTGGCTGACGGCGGGTAAGAGAAGAGTAAAACCATCACCATGAGTAACTCCATCACCGCCAAACTTCAACAAGCACGGGCCAGGGTCTACTTTTCACGACTCGAATCGGATGCCCCATTTGAGGTCATTAGCGGCACAAGGACAACTGACGCCACAGAAACTGCTGCAACTGACTAACCACCCATCCGATGCCCTCATAGAAGTGGTCACAGTGGATGAGTTTTTTGCGATCGCCACCCAAGAACAAGATTGGCACGACTCAAAGGAACGGGAGATAGTGCAGCGGTTCCAGCACGCTTGTTAGCGTACTCAAACAGAATTTATCACAGTTGCAAGTTTTCAGGGTGGGCAACATCAGCATCGATGCTTACATTGTTGGGATGACGAACGGTGGTGAGTGGGCGGGATTGGCGACAAAGGTGGTGGAGACTTAAGCGTTACAAAAAAACCCGTTCTCCTTAAACAAAATGGGGAGTCGGGTTTCATTTTGGGTGTATCCATCAATTAAGCAGCTCTGGTATTGAAAGCGGTTTTTTGAGATTTACTCACTTTAACGCTTTGCGTTGATAATAGCGATTAGCTAGGGATTGAACGCTCTTCTGAACGGTTGTTAATTTGCTTTGCTCTTTAGGTTCGGTTTGCTTTTCATCCAAACCCAGATAAGTCAAGATAATGGAGCAAGGTTTACTATTAGATTCCTGCTCAGGTTCACTATTAGATTCCTGCTCAGGTTCACTATTAGATTCCTGCTCAGGTTTACTCTTAAATTCCTGCTCAGATTCACTCTTAGATTCCTGCTCAGGTTTACTATTAGATTCCAGATGTAGTTCGCGCTCTGATACCTGATAAATTATTTCAAACAAAGGCTGTAAATAGGGTTTTAATTCATCTTCTGTTACTAAATTTGATTGAATCATAGCTTCAAAAAGTTGAAGAGATTCCATAAAGCTGTTAAAATTATCTCGAATTGCTGCATCTATCAATTTTGGTTCGCGTCTTCTGGGATCATCCTTATTCTTGTCACTACTATGCAATTTGCCTTGCTCTCCTTCCTGGGCTTCTTTTAAGTTTTTGTCGTATTCATCATCTTTTTTTAAAGCTTGAATCAGGCGATCGTCGTCAATGTAAATAAACCGATTGGAAGGGTGAGAGGCTGTTGGGAATAAATCAATTAAGTGCGAGTTGCTATTGAGCATTTTTCTAATATTAACTGTCTCTAATTTACCTTCAAACTCCTTAATTGTTTGAGCAGTGAACTCTCGATATTTCCATGTTGTTTCGCGCTTGTGTTCTGTATGGGAAGAGAAAATCGAGGCAACGAGATCACTATTGAATACATATCCCACAATGCCTGATAATACCATTGGTATTGAATTTTTCAATATATCTAGATTGATACTTTTTTCTACCGATACAAGAATAGGTTTTCCATTGTGATCTGTCAAGGATTGAGCTAGAACCGGAGACGCTACGCTGAGAGTGACGAAGAGGACGGCTAATCCTAAAATTTTGCGGGATTTCATGGTAAACGCTCTGTAGTAATAAATAGTGTGAACTAGAGGTTGAGGTTTGCAGGTGTTCTGCTTTGCCATGTTTATAACTCTAGGGAACGTGAGCGATTACCAAACAAGCTGGAGTGTCACTTTTTCTACGTGACCGTGATTTGTGGCGTTATTGCTCGTGCTGCTGAGGTTGTAAGCCTTGTACAAACAGGGTTGTGCTTGGACATCCCCCACTTGCACTGTGTTCTAGGTCAATTGTCCCTTGTGTTTGCTTTTAACTAGAGTTTTGCAAGTCTTTTGGGAGTACAAATTCCTACTGATTGTCAACCTTGCTCTCGATCGCCTGCTGAACCTGTGGCGACAGGTTTGATCAAAAATTCAACCCCGTCTCCCGCTCTACTTGGCGCACCGGTACTCAAAAACTTTTCCATCCCTTGCCCTTGATGCTGCTATCATTGAGCATCATCTAGCGTGATCGTCCTGGTGTTGGTCTTGACTCCCTGCATCCCCAATCCTTGTCTATCCAGCACCAAAATCACTTTCCAAGTTTTGGCTGGCACTGTAATCTGCTCCTTTTTACCGATGTTGCCACTATTTCCCACTGGCCCAGCAATGATGTAAAGCTCTTTTCCTTGTTGCACTAGAGATCGACTACTGGGCTTTTTTGCGAGACCTGGATGGTCCCGTACAGATGACAACTACGCTCCCCGATACCGGACACTGGCTGATGCTGGATGCTTGGCAGGCCAATGCTCGGGCGATCGATATCTGTTTAGATTGAATTTTCCTTCTTCCTGATTTTTACCCGCTCAGCTTCGCCGCTATAGCGATCCTAAATGAATTGTGTAATTGTTGTAGGGGCAATCCGACCCCTACTCCCCGTGGCGGTAGGCGCGTGCGAAGCGTGGTTCGACGGAGTTTACCCTGAGTGCTTCCGAAGGGCTCACCAACCATCGCCCTGAACCATTGCCCCGATCCGTGGGGGTAGGCACTCTTGGCACTACCCCTACATAACTTGATGGACGTAGAATGGATTTAGGATTGCTATATAGCCTTCTTCCTTCTTCCTTCTGGTATAAAGGCGCAAAGCGTCTATAGGCCAAATATTAAATTTTGTCAGCGGAAACTTGCGATTTAATCAGTTACACTTTAGAATCCAGCAATGTGAATGAAAACTCAATCAACAATCCTGCGAACACTAGCCTGAAATGGGTCGAAAGTGCCTGAAACTAGGAAGAGTAGCCCTCTCTTTATAACATTAACTCGCTCAATACCCAAGCATTTGCGGAAAAACCCTGGGTTCGATGAATGATTGGCAATTGGAAGCCAAGTTGCAAAGCCAACACTACTACAGATATGTATCAAAACTTGTTGACCACAAATGAACCCGGACAAAGGCCTAGCTGAAAACCTTGCTGCGTAAGGCGTCTGTAACTAATTTGGCTGTTTTTCTGTCTTTAACTACTTGAGGATTCGATCGAATGGTTTACCTGTCTCAAAACAAAACAGCTCAGCACCCATTGTCAGGGCCAACCGTAACGGCTGCAACCCTCATGAGTCCGGCTACTGCAACAGGAGTATGCGTGACAGTTCACGGTCACTTCTACCAGCCCCCGCGCGAAAACCCTTACCTAGACGCGATCGAGCGCCAAGCTAGCGCCTCTCCCGCCCACGACTGGAACGAACGCATATATCACGAATGCTATCGCCCCAACGCTTTCGCCCGCATCTTGAACGATCGCGGGGAAGTCACGGGGATCGTGAATAACTATGAGTATCTCAGTTTCAACATCGGCCCGACTTTGATGAGTTGGCTGTCACGCTACGACAGTGTAGTCTACC
>DMYK01000407.1:2736-14406 GCA_003483675.1 Microcoleaceae cyanobacterium UBA11344 | reverse complement strand
TTAACACTGCTCAAGTCCTTACCACTTAGATCAGCATTTGGTAGCGATACATAAGGAGCAAGTAAATAAGCACCAGTTGTCACCGGATCGAACTCAGTAGGAAATAAAGTTGCTTCATTGTAAATCGCTCCTTGAAGCTGAATACCCTTGAGATTTGCTCGATCTAGATTTGCTTCTAAAAGGTTAGAATTACTCAGATTTGCATTCGCCAAATCAGCATTTTTCATGTCTACTTTCCTCAAGTTTAGTCCGCTCAAGTTAGCTTGACCGAGGTTTGCACTGGTGAATTTTGTTTGTTGACTAAGTTTAGCTCCGCTGAGGTTTGCACCATTCAAATCAGCCTCACTGAAATTTGCATATTCTAGTTTAGCAGCTCTTAAACTTGCCTTCCTTAAATTGGCTTTCTCTAGTTTAGCTGAGCATAAATCAGCCTGAGAAAGATTGGCATTGGCTAAGTTTGCCTGATTCAGATTGGCACCAGATAAATTAGCCTGATTCAGATTAGCATTGACTAAGTTTGCCTGATTCAGATTGGCTGAGCGTAAATCAGCATTAGAAAGGTTGGTATTAGATAAATTAGATTGATTGAGATTGGCTGAGCGTAAAGCAGCCTGAGAAAGGTTGGCTTTGACTAAATTAGCATTACTCAAATTAACACCAGAAGTTAGAGATTTACCGCTCAAATCAGCACCAGCTAAATTAATCCCCGTAAAATCTCTTTCTCCCTCATTGTAACGCCGCAAAAACTCCTCAACACTAACAACAGGTTCCAGACATTCTTCAGACTCATCCTCCACATCCTCACAGCTATCCTCTAAAGCAATATCTTCAGCATCCGCCGCCAATCCTTCCAAATAATCCCCTCGATCCAAGTAATCCGAACTCGCTACAAACCGCCTTTCTATCTCCTCCTCATCTAATACTTCGCTGCTGTCGAATCGCTCAATTAATTGCTTGACAATTTGGCAATCATTGGTGCGGATTCCCACTTCTTTCTCTGCACTTTGGTCGCTATTCGTCAGCAAATTATGACTCCCCAACAGCGCCAAACTCGAATCACAGACTAAAAAGTTTTCGTGAGTACCTAATAAATGGAGGCGAAATTGATCGGGATATTCACCTTCTAACTCTTGCAAATCTGGTAAAGCATTGTAGCGCCATCCTTTGCCGATATTTGGCCGATCGCCCAGATAACCCCAACCAATATCGATCGAACATCCTCGGTTCAAACAATCTCTAAATTTTTGCAGCAATTCATCATTAATGCTGTTACAATTGAGCCAAGGGCACACAATAATCAGCCGCTCCTGTGCTACTGATAGCGCCTCCATCAACACAGCGCGACTGTGAGGGCGATCGAATATTAACTGAGCCTGAACATCAAGCTTTTCAGCCTGAGTATCAAGCTCAATCGGCGGCTCAGAAATAATTGATTTCTCGCCTATTTCTAAATTTAACCGCTGTTGAATTGTTGCAACTTGCTCCATCAAACTTTCTAGCTGTCGCGGTTCATGGCGATCGTTAAATCGTTGCTCATGGGATTCTAACTGCCGCTTAAGTTTGGCGATATATCTTTTCAGAACAACTTGGTTTTCTTCAAGCTGCAATACTCTCGCGGTTAAGGATGATAAATCTAATTGTTCCTGTGACATAATGCTACCATAAAATTAACAACAAGTCAATAGTCATCGCAAGAATTGCCTGTATTGAACAGGCAAGATGCCTGTTCCACAATAATTATTAGACATCGGAAGAATTGCCTGTCTTGAACAGGCAAGATGCCTGTTCCACAATAATTATTGGAGATGTCTAATAGTCATAAAGGCGATCGCCCCAATCAAACATTACCAACTTCCACCAACTCAACATCACTAACAGAACCTGACTCTTCCCCTTCCTCTTGAGCAACCGCAACTGTTAACTTCAATCCCAGAGCATTCAGCCAATTAGCTAAAGCATAAATAGTCGCCATTCCATTATGTGACATCAAAACATCTAATTTGTCAAGATGCAATTTAGCCTCATCTGCTGACATATTTGGTTCTCCAAGAGCCTCAAATACCTCTTTCAAAGCTGATGGGAAAATACCAATATCCAAATCTCCTTCTTCTTGTTCATTCAAGAATAGCGTCAGGTAGCCAGCCGAATATGCTGGATCTTTGAGCTGTTCAATTAGAAACGGATGGTAAGGTACACTTTTAACCATTGTCTTGACTCCTGTATTTAGTCCAATATTTCTTGGCTTTGCGAATATCTTCGTCCTGAGTGCTTTTATCCCCTCCACACAGGAGAAGCACTATAGTTGTTTCTATTTGTCCAAAATAGACCCGGTAGCCTGGGCCAAAATTAATTTTCAATTCCAAGACTCCTTCTCCCACTGAGCGGTAGTCTCCGAAATTACCTGTAGTGACTCGCTTCAATCTGACATTAATCCTGAGTTTGGCTTGAGAATCCCGCAGAGCATAAAACCACTCATCGAAAGGAATCTGACCGTCTGACTTGACGTAACGCTGAATTTCACGCTTGTTGTACTTCCATAAATGCGATCGCAACTACTCGTTCATCATCCTACAGGCGATCGCCCCCAATCAAACCTTAGCAACTTCCACCAACTCAATATCACTAACAGAACCTGACTCTTCCCCTTCATCCTCTTGAGCAACAGCAACTGTTAACTTTAATCCCAAAACCTTCAGCCAATTAGCCAAAGCATAAATAGTCGCCATTCCATTATGTGACATCAAAACATCTAATTTGTCAAGATGCAATTTAGCCTCTTCGTCTGACATAATTGGTTCTCCAAGAGCCTGAAATACATCTCGAAGTGCTTTTCGCATTATTCCAGTCTCTAAATCACCTTCTTCTTCCTCAAATATCTCTGTGAGATAAGCCACCGCAAATAAGGGATCTTTGAGAGATTTAATTTTCAAGGGATGGTAAGGTACAGTTTCATTAGACATTTTTTCGACTCCTATATTCTGTCCAATATTTCTTGGCTTTGCTAATATCTTGCTCTTGAGTGCTTTTATCTCCACCACACAGCAGAAGCACTATAGTCGTTTCTACTTGTCCAAAATAGACACGGTAGCCCGGCCCAAAGTCAATTTTAAATTCCCAGACTCCCTCTCCGAGCGATCGAGCATCTCCCAGATTACCCTCGCTAACCCGCTCAAGCCTTTTCACAATCTTGGCTTTACCCTTAAAGTCTCGGAGAGATTCCAACCACTCCGAAAAAGGAATTTTGCCATCCGGTATCTTGTACTGCTGAATTTCACGCTTGTTGTACTTCCATAAGTGCGATCGCAACTACTCGTCAATTATCATAAAGGCGATCGCACCCAATCAAACCTTAGCAACCTCCACCAACTCAACAGCACTAACAGCACCTTAACCCTAATTCTAGCGACGATCGCCCTCGAATATTACAGCTACCCGATCGCCCCTTGACTTAATGCGCTACAATGGTTAAGAAATCCTTAGTTAAATCCGTTTAACGTCCCAGACGCATTATGAGTCTTCCCATTCGCAACGTTGCTATCATTGCTCACGTCGATCACGGCAAAACCACCCTTGTGGACGCTCTCCTCAGACAGTCCGGGGTCTTCCGCGAAGGGGAAGAAATCCCGGATTGCGTCATGGACTCCAATGATATCGAGCGCGAGCGTGGCATTACCATCCTTTCCAAAAATACCGCAGTCCGATACAAAGAAACCCTGATCAACATCGTCGATACCCCCGGACACGCCGACTTCGGCGGCGAAGTCGAACGAGTTCTCGGCATGGTAGACGGTTGTTTGCTGATCGTAGACGCCAACGAAGGCCCGATGCCACAAACTCGGTTCGTGCTCAAAAAAGCCCTAGAAAAAGGACTGCGCCCGATCGTCTTTATCAATAAGATCGATCGCGAACGAGCCGATCCTCACAAAGCAGTCGATAAAGTTTTGGATCTATTCCTCGAACTAGGTGCTGACGACGATCAGTGCGAATTTCCCTATCTCTTCGGTTCCGGTTTAAGCGGTTACGCCAAAAAAAGCCTCGAAGACGAAGGGGTAGATATGCAGCCCCTCTTTGAAGAAATCCTCGACCACGTACCATCCCCCGTAGGCGACCCCGAAAAGCCACTGCAACTGCAAGTAACCACCTTAGATTACTCAGAATACGTCGGTCGCATCGTCATCGGCCGCATCCACAACGGCACAATTAGAGTCGGTCAACAAGCAGTTTTGATCACCGAAAGCGGCGCGCTTGTCAAATCAAAAATTACCAAATTGATGGGCTTTGAAGGCCTGAAGCGGATTGATATCCTAGAAGCTTCGGCTGGTAATATTGTCGCCGTGGCCGGTTTTTCTGATGCGTATATTGGCGAGACAATTACTTGTCCCAACGACCCGCAAGCGCTACCTTTAATCAAGGTAGACGAACCAACTTTGCAGATGACTTTCTCTGTGAACGACTCGCCGTTCTGCGGTCAAGAAGGTAGTTTAGTAACATCGCGACAAATACGCGATCGCCTAATGCGAGAACTCGAAACCAACGTCGCCTTGCGCGTCGAAGAAACCGACTCTCCCGACAAATTCCTCGTATCGGGCCGTGGCGAACTTCACCTCGGAATCCTGATCGAAAATATGCGCCGCGAAGGATACGAATTCCAAGTATCTCAACCGCAAGTAATCTTCCGCGAAGTCGGCGGTCGTCCCTGCGAACCCTTTGAATGTTTGGTCTTAGACGTACCCGAAGAAGCCGTCGGTGGCTGCATCGAACGCCTCGGTCAGCGCAAAGCAGAAATGCAAGATATGCACGTCAGCAGCAGCGGCCGTACCCAAATAGAATTTTCAGTCCCCGCCCGCGGCTTAATTGGGTTCCGAGGCGAGTTTATGCGCTTGACTCGCGGTGCTGGAATTATGAATCACAGTTTCCTCGATTATCGGCCTATCAGCGGAGAAATTGTCGCCCGTCGCAACGGAGTATTGATTTCTTTTGAAGAAGGAACTGCCACCTACTATTCACTGCAAAATGGTGAAGACCGCGGCGTATTTTTCATTACCCCCGGAACCAAGGTTTACAGAGGCATGATTATCGGAGAAAACAACCGAAATCAAGATTTGGAACTGAATATTTGCAAATCAAGGCAGTTGACAAACCACCGCGCATCTGGCGGTGAAGAATTAGTGCAATTGCAAGCGCCAGTAGATATGAGTTTGGAGCGTGCTTTGGAGTACATCGGGCCCGATGAATTGGTGGAAGTAACGCCAAAATCAATTCGCCTGCGGAAGCTGTCTAAGAAGTTGGTGAAACGATAGAATCAGTCTAGGGCTGGCAATTTTGCCAGCCCTTAGTGTCAACTTCAGACTACTGTATTTAAAGGCAATATTAATCATTTTAACTCAATCAAAAATAGGTAAAAACGATGTCAACAGTTTATCGTTTAAAAGCCAGCGAACTCGATCTTAATTTTTTAGAACAAATCAAAGCGACTTTTGGAAATAAAGAGATTGAAATAATTGTTTCAGAATGTGATGAAACGGAATATCTTTTGAAATCAGAAGTCAATAAAAACAAACTGTTGAAAGCTATTGAAAATGTTAAAAACAGGCAAAATTTAGTTGAAGTCGATCTACAGGATTTGCAATGAGCAGAAGAATTATTTTTGAATCTTCTGCTTTTGCAGATTTTAATGAATGGGCAAAATTAGACAAAAAGATTTATCGCAAAATTGTAGAATTGATTAAAGATATAGATCGATCGCCCTTTGAAGGATTGGGCAAACCTGAACCTCTGAAATACGAGTTAAGTGGTTTTTGGTCCAGGCGCATTGATAACGAACATCGTTTAGTTTACCAAGTTACGGAGGTCGAAATTGCGATCGCAGCTTGTAAGAATCATTACAGTGATTTATGAAACACCTTGACAATTTAACCATCCATCGGTTCCGAGGTCTGCGAGATTTAACCTTGCAGAACTTGGGTCAAATTAACCTATTGGTTGGTGCGAATAACTCAGGAAAAACCAGCGTTTTAGAGGCGATATCAACCTATTGTCGCCCCTTAGATCCGCTGGAATGGCTGAATACATCGTGGCGGCGAGAAATCAAATCTTCTCGCAACCCCCAGCTAAATACTCTTAGATGGCTGTTTCCTCAAAACAGTGAAGTCTCTCATATCCATCTCTACGAAGGAGAAACTTATGTTTCAAGTAATGGCGCTTTTCCTGTCAGAGAATTAAGAGCAATTTACCGAGAATTTGAAGGATTTTCCGAGTTAAATGACAAAGAAAATAGCTCAGAATCTCAACTAGAAATTGATGACATAGAATTTGACAATATTCTCCGAGGTGCTGAGTTAGAACTCAAAGTAACAACAACTTCCGGCCCTGAAGAATTATCAGTAAGTTTTGAAATCTGGGAAAATCAGCGTTTTATTAACAGAAAAAATCGCTCAACTGCCGTACTACCAATTGATACAGTAACACCCTTCTCTCACAGGATAGAACAGTTACAAGTTAGCTTGCTGTCAGAAGCTATTTTCTTGGGTATTAAGCCAGAAGTAATAAAATTACTTCAACTTATGGATTCAGAAATTACTGATTTAGTAATTTTGTCGCCAACTGGCAAACGTCCTAGTCTATATATAGAACACAAACGTGTAGGTATTTCACCGCTAAGTGCCTTCGGTGATGGAGTTCGGCGTTTGCTGTTTATTGCTTTAACGCTGGCAAAAGTTCAAGGTGGAGTTTTATTGATTGACGAGATAGAAACAGCAATTCATACTGAAGCACTTGGCAGTTCCTTTGCTTGGATTGTGCAGTGGTGTCAGCGATTTGATGTGCAGTTATTCGCAACGACGCACAGTTTAGAAGCAATTGATGCAATGTTAGATGCTAGCGATTCGGAGACGGATGTAGTTCTTTATCGTTTAGAGAAACAAGAGTCACAAACTAAAGCAGTTAGAATTCAACGGGAAAGATTGCAAAGATTGCGGGAGGATTTGGGTCAGGAGGTGCGCGTGTGAAATACGCCATTATTGGAGTAGAAGGGCCGCATGACCAGGCATTTACAGGCAAGGTTCTGAAGCTTTTGGGTTTTAAAGATTTTCGAGAAGAGTTGAAAGGATTAAAGTCAGATTTAGACCCATTTTGGCGCAAATTTATTCCTGTTTATCCCAAAAAAGGAAACTTGTACAAACGCCTTGATATGCCTTCTATTCTGTTTAATGATACTATCTCAGTCGCAATTTATGCAGGTGAAGGAAGCAACCTTGTGACTAACTTAGATGATATTTTGTCTGCAAATCCTGAGGATCAAACAAACTTGTCGGCATTTGGCATAGTTGCTGATTGTGACAAGTCAAATCCCGATCGCATTGTCGGAAAATATACTAATTGCTTCCAAAACTACTTTCCTGATTTGCCTAACCAAGCGGGTGTTGTAAATTCTAATAGCCCGCGTACAGGAATTTATGTTTTGCCAGATAACGTTTCCCAAGGTGTGCTTGATAGTTTGCTGTGTAGTTGCGGAGAGATAGCTTATCCCGCGTATATGGAAAAAGCTAGTTCGTATCTAGATGGATTTTCTGAGTCAGAGAAGAAATCTTTAAAATGGAAAAATTTCGATCGCGAAAAAGCTTTAGTTGCTACTGTTGTGAGTGTTCTCAAACCTGGAAAGACTAATACAACAAGTATTGCTGATAATAATTGGGTGAGCAAACAGACGCAGCAGCAGGTTCCTGCTTTGGCAAATTTTATTGAATTTTTTAGCCAACTTTTAGAAATGAGTTAATCGCAAATCTTGAACGCACGAATGGCCAGAAACCGGGTTTTTTCGAGAATACTCGTCACACCTCGCAGAAACTGCGAAAAACCCGGTTTCTCTGCTTCTCGCGGGGCCAGAAACCGGGTTTTTTCGAGAATACTTCGCCACACATCGTAGAAGTAGCCAAAAACCCGGTTTCTTTAAGACTCTAAATGAACTCTTTTGAGCCAATTTACGACAGATTGAACTAAATCGGAGTCATGGGGCGAGAAGGTTTGCAGGGGTGGGTGAGGCGTGTCTGCGATGAGACAGATAGTACCGTCGAAGCGGGTAAGCGCATTGAGGAAAGTAGGGCTCAAACCTTGGGTGGCGGGGGATGTGGGGCTTTCGTAGAAGATGAGGATGAGGTGTTTGTCGCTGTCGCGGCGGAGTTGATTCCAGTAGATTTTGAGTTCCGTGAGGGTGGGGGGCGATGCCCTCTGTGGATTTGGGGCAGTCGTGTTTTTTGATGAGTTGACAGGAAATAAAATATGTGGAATGCTAAAGTAGTCAGACAAGTTCAAACTTTAATTAGATCAGGGTTAAATTTATGGGAGAGGCAAAACGACGTAAGAAACTTAATCCTAATTATGAGAAGCCCACTTCTCAAAATGATCCAATAGGCATAGAAGAAAACTATGAGTGTTATGGAGAACGTGCAGAATATTTCAAAAATTTAGATTTTTATCTAAATCAGGGTGGAGCTTTTGAAGAAAGTCTTCCTAAATACCATAGATATAGATCCGTTACAGAAAGTCAACTTTTTCAGTTTATTCAAAATGCTATTGATCAGGAAGAGCAAACTGCTACCTACATTCTAAATAAAGTGAAGTCATTGTCTGACCTCACTGAAATTCAGAGCGATTTATTAGGCCTAGTGGATAAGTCGATTATGTCAAAGAGAGCTGGCGATCTCAATCAAGCCTTCAAATACTACGATCAAGTATTTAGTCATAATCAAACATGGTTTATGCTTTGGTACGGTCTTGCCAAGCTATTATGCCTATTTCGAGAATACAGAATGGCTTTTGCGTGCATAAAAATTTGCACTTACTTATACCCAAAAATGTGGGATGGCCGTCAATACCATTCTGATCGTAATTTGTCATACCATTATGACCAAATATATTCTTTAGCTATAGCTGGCGAGGAAAATGAACCTTATCTCAAGACGCTAGGTCGTCCTCTTAATACAGTTAGAATTGCAGATTCTAACGGAAAAGTTATAGCAAATTCTCCAGTAGGAAAAATAAAAGTAGTCAAGCCAGAATCGCTCTCTTCAGATATCAAAACGCAGGGAAAAACTGATAAGCACAACATGGTAAGGATTAAAATTGTTGATGTTGGTCGTTCCGGTAATCCTGAGTATGCTGAATATACCCAGGCACAGATTAAAGAGTTCCGATCCACAATTGTCACAGTGCTGACAAGAAACTTGATGCCTACTGCTGATGATTTTATTGAGACAGTTTTAGGTGCTTCTCTTGCGTGTCATTACTGGCGCAAAGATTTAAGTTTTGTTGGTGCTGTTGAACAAGTTGTACAAGATATAGAAAGAACTATGGGAAGAGGATATTGACATGGGAAAAGCAAAACGCCGCAAGCAAACTCCTAATTATAGGAAGCCTACTTCTCAAAATAAACCAACAAGCGTAAAAGGGAACACTGAAATACATAATATAGATTTCCCAATAACACCGAGAAAAGCTTGTGAATTAAATCAAAGGCTTAGGGAAGAAGGATGGGGATTGTTTTACAAAGAATTCATGAGTCAAAATAATATGCTTACATCCCGGTACTATAGAACCGAGGTGATACTAACTACGACTTTTTACGATAGCAAGTTTAGTGTTGAGGGAAAAGACTTTTATGTTCCAATTGTCTGTTTTCATCCCCAAAGTAACATAGTCAAGGTACTGGGATTGAAACACGACGAAATTGTTCTTGTGTCTCGTTTTCACTACTTCGAGCAGATTCAAAGGAAGGTTATAAAACCACAATTTTTCGGTTGCGTAAAAATGTTAAGTAAGAATATTATACCGGAGTATGGATATGTAGGTTTTAATTGGCATTCTTTTGATTGGAAAGAATCAGACGAAAACTCTTTGATTATAAATACTCTCAGAAATTCGGAGGACAATCAAGAAGAAAAAGTTAAAACTATTACAGAAAGAGAAGAGTTAGGGATATCAGCAGATAGAGTACTAATTACAGTAAGGGTATATTACCCAGATGAACATGAAGGGCAAAAATGCCAAGAAGTTTTAGTTTTTTTGCTAAACAATGGGATATTTGATGATTATATAAGTTATGACCATAGAATTACTACGCTAATTAATAAAAATTTAGGTGATAATTGGTTGAAAATCAGTTGTACAGGTGGGTTATACTCCAGTTCCTACTGTAACCCAAATTGAGCAAGCCTATCATCAATTAAATTTAATCTCTAGCAAACCAACGGCGAAAGCATCTTGCCAAGAATTACAATGTCTCTGGAAAAGTACGAGACAGCATTAGCAAATACCCAAAATGATTGGGAAAGAGTTGATTAAGTTGATATATCATAGGAGTCTATAACAATGGCGTGGATATTCAGTTTATCGGCAGAGTGTGGCTCTGATCAAAGCAATGTCAATCAATTTGCTCAACACTTTGAGGGAATAGAATGGATACTCTCAAATGGTCGCCAATGCCAATGTCGCACAGACAATTTTCAAGATAGTTTGCAAAATTGGTGGTGTCGGGTTTATCCAAATAATATTAGTGAAGTGGGAATAGATAGCCCTGAAAGTGCTTATGTGATGACAGAGTTAGGTATTTTATTTTATCTAACTCTACGGTTTGCTCCTTGGTTTCGCTATGCTTTGGTTGGGGTTGAAGTTGATGAATTCAGAACCTATAGTGAACTTATGGAGGATTTATCTAATTTATCTATTCCTGGATTTGTTTTAGCAAAGGAACTTACTCATGGGCTAGAAATATTACCAGTTTTCCGACCATTTAGTCCTAGTTATGTTTGGCAACCATATGAGGGCGAAGTCTATAATCCATTAATGGTATCCCCAGAGTTAAAAAATAAGCTAAATGAGCTTCTGGCTGTGAGTTGAATTTAATTCGTCTATCTAAGACAACATAGGAGGAACTATTCGATATCTCATGTCAATTCACACATCACACCGATCGCACGCTGAACTAAGTCACACAATATGTTTTAATTTATAGAGCAAAACCTAAACAAAGCCAGCCATGACTCCAAAATCCATAGCCGTGATCAACTTCAAAGGCGGTGTCGGGAAAACCACCGTCACTTGGAGCCTGGGAAATATTATATCCCAAAACACAGACTTAGAAGTTCTCATGTTAGACTTAGACCCGCAAATGTCGCTCACAGAGGCGATCGGACTTAACGAGAGTACAGGTCATTTAGATGACAAATTTGGCAAGTGGTACGAAAAATCTCTCAAGCACCGACTCACAATTTACGACGCTCTCGAAGTCTTCAAAAAAGCCGGACAAAACTTTAAATTTCCCGTTGGTTTCGAGACTATTTACCAGATTGACGAACAGTTACATTTTGTCCCTTCAGTCGAAGAATTGTATTGGTTAGACTTAGATGGATTTGAAGGAAAAAATGTTAAAGACTTTATCCGCCAATTCCTCGGCAAAATTACCAATTCAGCCAATCTCCCCAAATATGAATTGTTCCTGTTTGACTGCTCTCCTTCCTTCAGTCTCCTCACCTACAGCGTCCTCTCTTGCTGCGACTTAATCTTGATTCCCGTCAATCCAGATTACTTTGGTTCTAGGGGATTGAGCTTAGTTTTAAACTCTCTCCAGAAACGGATCGAGCCTTACCCATTTCCCAAGATTGCAGTATTTATGAA